>JAUXFA010000138.1 GCA_030620285.1 Piscirickettsiaceae bacterium | reverse complement strand
TAATCACTATTTTTAGTGCTAAAGCCACATTTTCCGCCAATACTGCAGGCCATTTCCAAACTCATCATCCCTAATTTTTTTAATATAGACTGTGAGATGGAGCTCTTTTTAGTAAATATTTCTCAAATAGCGGCATCAGCATTACAATAGAAGCAACTAATACGGCAGCGACAAAGTCAAAATCCGTAAATATTGATCCGTAGGTTTTTTAATGACAATAAGACAAATCCTCCATTTTCCAGATCCTAGACTGCGAAAACATGCCGCCATCATCGGCGAGGTTACCGATGACATTCGCCAACTCGCTGACGATATGCTGGAAACAATGTATGCCGCGCCAGGAATTGGGCTTGCCGCCAATCAAATTAATGTGCAAAAACGAATTGTAGTAATCGATACTTCGGAAGACAAATCCGAACCCTTAATTTTTATTAATCCAGAAATAATGAGCGAACAAGGCGAACGCGAACATGAAGAAGGTTGTTTATCCGTACCCGAAGCCTATGAAATGGTGACGCGCGCAGATACTGTACGGGTTAAAGCGCTTAATCGTAATGGTGAACCCTTTGAGTTAAATGCCGATGATTTACTAGCAACGTGCATTCAGCATGAAATAGACCATCTCAATGGCAAACTGTTTGTAGATCATCTGAGCAACTTAAAGCGGCAACGAATAAAAAAGCGGCTCGAAAAGCAACTCAAGCAAAAAAACTAGGACAACTATGCGAATCATTTTTGCTGGCACACCTGAGTTTGCAGCAGTAATACTGAAGGCACTACTCACTACAGAACATGAAATTTGTGCTATCTACACTCAACCCGATCGACCTTCTGGCCGGGGACGAAAACTAACGGCAAGCCCAGTAAAGCAACTTGCATTGGAAAATAATATTCCAATCGAACAGCCCATTAATTTTAAAGACCAACAAACGCAAGCGCAACTTGCACAATATCATGCTGATTTAATGATCGTCGTTGCCTATGGCTTATTGTTACCACAAATTATTTTAGACGCACCCAAATTAGCTTGCATCAACATTCATGCATCACTCTTACCTCGTTGGCGGGGAGCAGCGCCAATTCAACGCGCCATTCTTGCTGGCGATTCTGAAACCGGCATCTGTATTATGCAAATGGAAGCAGGGCTTGATACTGGCCCTGTTTTAGCGCGCGCTTCTTGTGATATTAAGCCTAGCGATACTGCTCAAGCATTACATGACCGGCTTGCTATTCTTGGCGCCGATACCATCTTAGAGATACTTCCAAGCGTCGAACAATTACAACAAACCGCACAATCCCAAAACAACAATCTGAGCTGCTATGCAGGCAAACTAACCAAACAAGAAGCCCAGATCGATTGGCAGCAATCTGCCCTAACCCTTTCTCGCCAAGTTCACGCCTTTAACCCTTGGCCCGTCGCGCAAACCCAATGGCAACAAAAGGCATTCCGTATTTGGACAGGATCAGTACAAGGAAATAATACGGCCGCAGCTCCCGGTGAAATAGTCGCCGTTAGCAAGCAAGGTATCGATGTAGCTACTGGTGACGGAGTCTTGCGCTTAACAGAAATTCAGCTTCCCGGAAAACGAGCTATGTCGGTTGCAGATTTTCTCAATGCCAATAACCTGTTGGTCGGTGATCACTTTGGCTAAAGCCAATCAAAAACACTCTGCACGCGCCAGTGCAGCACGCATTATTACTGAAGTGCTACAACAACATCGCTCACTTAATGGTATGTTGACCAAAACCTTGCCACGACTCGCCGAAAATGAGCGCAGCCTCTGCCAGCAACTTTGTTATGGCGTACTTCGGTGGCAACCACGACTGCAAGCTATTGCAAACCAACTTATTAAAAAGCCTCTCAAAAACAAAGACGGTGATATCAAGGCACTACTCTTGTGTGGCTTATATCAGCTACAAGATATGCGGATCCCCGAACACGCAGCACTTTCAGAAACCGTTAATGCCTGTAAAACCCTAGGCAAGCCCTGGGCAACCGGACTTATTAATGCCAGTCTGCGCAATTATCAGCGCAACAAAAATTTACTTGAAGACAAAATAAATCAGCAACCATCGGCTAAATACGCTCACCCTGAATGGCTGATAAACCAATATAAACAGGATTGGCCTGAGAATTGGCAGGCAATACTTGAAGCCAATAATCAACAACCGCCTATGATGTTACGGACCAATCAGCAGCACGGTTCTCGCGAGCAGTACCTCATACAACTTCAACAGGCCAACATTGCTGCTCAGGCAATTGCACAAACTTCTGAAGGCGTATTGCTAGAGTCTCCCTGTGATGTATATCAACTACCGGGGTTTAGCGATGGTGATGTCTCTGTTCAAGATGGCGCCGCTCAACTTGTTGCAGACTTGCTTGACCTTCAACCAAATCAGCGCATTCTAGACGCCTGCGCGGCTCCAGGAGGTAAAACTTGTCACATTCTGGAAACATATCCAAACAATAATGTGGTGGCATTGGACATTGAGCCTTTACGGCTACAAAGCATCACCCAAAATACTGAACGACTAAAATTAAAGGCCACCCTGATAGCCGCAGATGCGAGTGATATCAACAGTTGGTGGGACGGTAACAAATTTGACCGGATACTTATTGATGCACCCTGTTCCGGCACCGGCGTCATTAGGCGCCATCCGGATATTAAGGTTCTTCGTCGCCCGCAAGATATTACTGATCTCGTCAAAAAACAACAGCAATTACTTGAAAGTTTATGGCCTTTGCTCAACACTGGCGGTTTACTGATATATACCACCTGTTCCGCACTCAAGCAGGAAAATGAATTGCAAATAACAACTTTTTTACAAGATCATCCTGAAGCACAAGAACAAACAGCAATTAAACCGCCTGCCTCACGAGCAACGATTGGTTATCAGCGCTTACCAGGTGATGACAATCTCGATGGCTTTTATTATGTCTGCCTTCGTCACAGTTAAACGAATCCTTATTCTGGGCCTACTATTGCTGATAAGCACCAGTAGCATCGCGGACAATTTTAAAGTTCAATCTGCACAGATCAGTAAAATTGGTAACGGCTATATTTTAAATGCCATTATCAAATACCCGCTGACTCCTCGGGTGGCTGAAGCATTAAATAACGGTGTCCCGATTACCTTTTTACAACAACTTGAGTTAATTAAGTCTGTTCCCATTCTGGGCAAATATTGGCAATGGGATGAAACATTATGGTCAAGCTCTTTACGCTATGAATTACGCTACCACGCACTCTCTGATCGATATGTTTTACGCACCTTAGATACGGCACACCACCGCACCTTTCCATCTCTCGACTCGGCCCTATCTGCCCTTGGCAAAATTGAAGCATTTAACTTACCGCCTAAACATCTCCTCGACATGAATAAGCTCGTTATACAAGATCTAATCTTACAAATCCGAAGCGGACTCGATCTCCACGCCCTGCCAACGCCAATGCGCCCTGGTGCCTTAATCTCAACAAAGTGGCGGCTCACTAGCCCATGGATAGAGGCAACATGGCCATGAATTTAATTAAACGACTAAGCTCCGGCATCGTGCCCTACCTTTCCTTAGCAGCCCTACTGCTAGTGCTCGCATACTTACTAAGTTCAGCAACAGCAGACAGCTCTCGGCTCAATGATTTATTTTTAATCATTTTTAGTCTAGGCATTCTAAGCTTAATTCTACTCACAGCTCTTTTAGCCCGAAGCTTGCACCGACTTTATCGCGATCTTAAAAATAAAGAAGCGGGATCACGACTAACCATTCGATTGGTCAGTTTATTTGTATTATTGATTCTGGTTTCAACAACTATTGTTTATAGCTTTTCAATCCATTTCTTGCATCGTGGAATTAATAGTTGGTTTGATGTCAAAGTTGAACAAGCTTTAAATGATTCTTTAGAGCTGAGCCGGTCGGCCTTTGGCATTCGAATGCGTACACTGCTGCGACAAACCAGAATGATGTCCGGCCTACTCAGCGAATTGCCCGAAAGCGATTTAGCTCATAATATTCGCGAGCTCACCCAACTCAGTGGCGCATTAGAAGTCAGCATTTGGACAATGGAAGGGAGGCTAGTGACTTCCAGCATCGAAAACCCCGCCATAATCGTACCCAACCAACCCAACGAGGCCATCTTCCGCCAACTACAACAGCAACAAGATTATATTGGGCTCGATCCCGGTGAGGATGGCGAGCTGCAATTGCGTGCTGCTGTCAGCATCCCCAAAAAACGAGCACAACAATCCGAGCAAATGCTTCATGTGCTTTTCCCTGTTAATGAACACCTAAGTTCTTTGGGTAAAACGGTTCAAGAGGCTTATACCGATTACAAAGAACTCAGTTATTTACGCAAGCCGCTAGTCACTGTTTTCACGTTAACGCTAAGCTTAATCGTGCTGATGACGGTTTTGGCCTCTATTTGGTTTGCGATATGGATTTCCCGGCGAATTGTCGAACCCTTACAAGAGCTTGCCGATGGCACACAATCCGTTGCCTCCGGTAATTACAATACCCAGCTTACCGTTTCCGGCCATGATGAAATTGGCTTTTTAGTCCGATCCTTTAACCAGATGACACAGCGCTTGACCCAAGCCCGTAATGCCACGCAACGCAGTCATCGCCAACTAGAACAACAAACAAATTATCTAGGTGCTGTACTCGGCAGTCTTTCTAGCGGCGTCATCACCTTTGAT
>JAUXFA010000198.1 GCA_030620285.1 Piscirickettsiaceae bacterium | reverse complement strand
GGGTCTAGTCATTGTCTTCCTAAGACCGCTTGGCCTCCGACTTAAACTCACCGTAGATTAGCGGGGTGGTGCTGGAGCTATTTTCAATATAGAGCTTGCTGGAGCTTTGCTCATTAAAACCTGCAAAATAACCTAAAAAGACGTTGCCGCTGCCGATGGTATTGAGCCCGCCTGCGCTGCGCCCCAAAAACGTATTGAGGCTACCAGTGGTATTGTTCTCGCCTGCGTTGCGCCCCGAAAACGTATTAGCGCCGCCATTGGTATTGCTCTCGCCTGCGTTCACCCCCGAAAACGTATTGTTGTTACCATTGGTATTGCTCTCGCCTGCGTTCACCCCCGAAAACGTATTGTTGTCACCAAAGAGATTGTTAAAGCCTGCGCTGTGCCCCAAAAACGTATTGTTGTTACCAGCGACATTGGACCTGCCTGCGCTCGACCCCGAAAATGTATTAAAGCTACCAGTGGCATTGCCAAGGCCTGCGCTCTGCCCCGAAAACGTATTAAAGCTACCAGTGGTATTGTTAAGGCCTGCGCTGCGCCCCAAAAACGTATTCTGGTCTCCAGTGGTGGTATTAGCACCTGCTAAAAATCCAAAAAAGGCATTGCTAAAACCGCCCGATGTTAAATCCGCTCCAGCACCGGCACCGTAATAGACATTGTCGGTAGCGCCATCATCTTCACTGCCGGCATAAGCAAGGGTGCTGATTAAAAATAAGGTGAGAAATGTGTTTAATGTGCGTAATGTAGTCATTGTGTTTTCCTTTTAGAGAGACAGCGTTATTCAATCACGCTGTTATGGATAAGCCCTTATCTGCGGTGTGGGAGTGCGCATTGATTAATGCACTAGATTAATGCGCCTGATTAATGTGCGAGGTCATAAGCCAAATCATCTGGCACGGTTGCGGTGGGCGGCACTATTAAAATACCGTCTTGTATTTCAAAGCCCCCTGCTAGTGTGTGTTGTTGTGGACTGCCGTCATTATCGGTCACGGTGATAGCTTGATAACGATAGTCGCCATCGACTTCATAACCATTTTGTTGCCACGATAAGCTACTGCCGGTGGTTTGGTCGCTGTAGATGAGTTTACGCTGTGGACTCATTAATCGGACTTGCAGCATGGTGGCGGTATCTGGGCCACTAACACTAAAACCTTGTGGGTTAAATTCAATGGTGGCGGTCAAGTTATCGGCATAGACTATTGACATACTCATCACTAAGGCGAGTATGAGGCTCCTGTTTTTAAAAGACTGAATCATCACGATAAGCTCCTTGCTTTGTTAAAAAGAGAGACTTAGTACGTTACGCTCTCTTTAACAAATTGTCCCCCCCCCCTAATGGGGGGGGGTATAGAACCAAATACGGTTTCTTTAACAAAGATAAGCCTTATTCCATAGCGGCCCATTGGTCTTTAGCCGCGAGGTGTTGAACGAGTGCTTTCAATCGATAAGTGGTGTTTCAGTAGTTCTAGTTAGGGTGAGTTGTGGTGGGATATTGGGTAATGGTTGTTCTCGACAGATCCCGGCTTAGTATATCAGCGGGTTAGTTTCATTCTTGTTTTGGAGCGCTCATTTTTGGTCGATAAACGAGTACGAAATCACTTTCCCGCTAATTATGCTTATTTAATAAAATTTTAATGAAATAAGTCCAATTGATTTATCTAGATAAAAGCATGTTGATATATCTAGAATCTACTTTAAGTTCCTGCGCCACTTTTTTGATAAAAAAGTAGTCCTTGCTGATCGATAGATCAGTTAATCCCCCACTTTAATAAAATTACGCTAAGTCATTGACCGCAAAAGAGGATTTTGTTGTTTTTGATGCTTGACACACCCTGATCACACTCCTATAGTGTCAAAAAGTGGGTAAAAGTGGATTAAAGTGGATCGTGAAATTAGAGGGTGACAAGTGTTTCGAGGCGTAGCAACTTTCAATCTAGATGCAAAAGGACGGATGGCAATACCTGCTAAGTTCCGTAAGCGTCTGGACGTCTGTTGTGAAGGTCGATTAGTGGTCACAATCGATCATTCTGATCATTGTTTGCAGTTATATCCTTTGCCTGAATGGGAGATGGTTGAACAAAAATTATCAGAGTTGCCAAGTTTAAACCCTCAAGTACGTCGATTAAAACGTATGTTGCTTGGTTATGCAACAGAATGCGAAATGGATAATAACGGTCGAATTCTATTGCCTGCAAAATTACGTGAATTTGCCGGTCTGCAAAAAAGTACAGTAATGATTGGTCAAGGTAACAAGTTTGAATTATGGGATGAACAGACTTGGAATGCTTTGATGGAAGAATGTTTGGATGAAGATTTTGACGGTATTTTACCGACTGAATTAGAAAACCTTTCTATTTAGGGTCTGACTATGACAAATAGCCATTCGGAACATTTACCAGTCCTGTTAAATGAGACAGTCGCTGCCTTGGCGGTGAAAGAAGATGGCATTTATGTTGATGGTACGTTTGGCCGTGGCGGCCATGCTCGGGTGGTGTTATCTCAATTATCTGGCAATGGTCGTTTGCTTGGATTGGATAAAGATCCTGAAGCGATAGCGGAAGGTCAGCAATTATCTCAACAAGATCCTCGGTTTAGTATTGAACAATGTTCCTTTGCAAATTTGGCTGAGCCCATTAATAGTCGGCTATGGCAGGGGAAAGTAGATGGCATATTGTTGGACATTGGAGTGTCATCACCACAACTGGATGTAGCAGAGCGTGGTTTTAGCTTTCAAAAAGAAGGGCCATTGGATATGCGAATGGATCCTGATTCTGGTATGAGCGCTGCACAATGGTTGGCGGTAGCTGAAATGAATGATATTGCGGTTGTATTGAAAACCTTAGGTGAAGAGCGATTTGGTAAACGTATTGCTCGAGCCATAGTTGAAACACGTGAACAGTCTCCATTAACCACGACTACGCAGCTAGCAGCACTTATTGAGAAAGCGAGCCCTTTTCGTGAGAAACACAAACATCCAGCTACACGATCGTTTCAAGCGATTCGTATCTATATTAATAATGAGTTAGAAGATTTAAAAATTGCACTTGATCAAGCTTTGAATGCATTGGCTGTTGGTGGTCGATTAGCTGTTATTAGTTTTCATTCTTTGGAGGATCGCATCGTGAAACGATTTTTCCGAGAACAAGCAAAAGGTGATGATTTTCCTGTTAATTTCCCTATTAGAGCTGACCAACTTAACCCTCGAGTACGATTAATTGGCAAAGCGATTAAGGCCGGTGAAGCCGAATTGATGATGAATCCACGTGCACGTAGCGCTGTGTTGCGAGTGGTGGAGAAATTAGCATGAAATTATTTGAAGGTTTACGAGCGAATCTAGCGATATTAGTCATGGTCTTTGCAGTGATTTCAACAGCAATTGCAGTTATCTACACTAAACACAGCGGTCGAGTTGAGTTTGTGGCTTTGCAAAAATTAGAACAGCAACGCGATCGCTTGGATGAGGAATGGGGGCGGTTGTTGTTGGAGCAAAGTACGTGGGCTGGGCAAGGTCGCGTTGAGCGACAAGCATATGTACGTCTTAATATGATTGTGCCAACAGCGAATATGACCGTGGTGATTACACCATGAGTCGTAAAGGTAAATCCGTGAATCATATCGGTGTATGGCGTTTAAATTTAGTGCGTTTGGTCTTTATTAGTTTAATGCTGGGTTTAG
>JAUXFA010000168.1 GCA_030620285.1 Piscirickettsiaceae bacterium | reverse complement strand
GCCTACGTATGTAATGGCCAACAAGTACCCGAAGACTTCAGCTTTGCTCTACCCAATACACTAGTCAAAAAGGCAAGTGAATTAAGAAATGAACAACAATTGGATCCACAAACTGTATCCAGCTATGGAGGTTTTGCCGCTTATGGCTGACGCACCCAATGATCAAGCCAATGGTTTAAGAAAAATGTCATCACCTAGTAGACCGGTAAAAGTAATTGCGGTTGCCAGTGGTAAGGGTGGCGTGGGTAAAACAAATGTCACGGTTAATATTGGTGTGGCTTTAGCCGCTCAAGGCAAACAAGTTTTGCTGCTTGATGCCGATCTTGGCTTAGCCAATATCGATGTTATGCTGGGTTTACACCCGCAATATAATTTACTTCACGTTATTGAAGGTAGTAAAACGCTATCCGAAATTATTGTGGAAGGCCCTTCTGGACTGAAAATAATCCCAGCCGCATCCGGCGTTCAAAAAATGGCCGAATTGAGCTCTACTGAACATGCGGGCATGATCCAAGCGTTTAGTGAAATGGAACAACATATTGATATATTACTGATCGATAGTGCCGCAGGCATTGCTGATAGTGTGATTAGTTTCAGCCGTGCCGCTCAAGAAATTATTGTTGTTGTCTGTGACGAACCCGCATCGATTACGGATGCCTATGCTCTGATCAAACTGCTCAGTCGCGATTATGATGTTGATCGTTTCCATATTATTGCCAATATGACTCAGAATATTCAGGAAGGTCGTGAGTTATTTAATAAAATAGCGATGGTTTGTGAACGTTTTCTTGATGTCAGTTTAGACTTTATGGGGATCGTGCCTTTTGATGATGATTTACGCCGTGCGGTCAAAAAACAACGTTCTGTTGTTGACTATATACCCCGCAGTAAATCGGCGACTGCGTTTACTCATCTCGCTAAAAAAGTAGAACATTGGCCAGTGATAAAACAGCCTCGGGGCCATATGGAGTTTTTTGTTGAACGCCTGATAGAAGCGAGCTTGGAAACAGCTTAATTATGAATGGCGCAACGATGTATGCTAAAGCAAGCGCATCGAACCAGTCAGAATCTGAACTGGTCATGCACCATGCTTCACTGGTTAAACGTATTGCATATCACCTTATTGCTAGATTGCCTCACACCGTTGATGTAGAAGATCTTATTCAAGCCGGTATGATAGGTCTATTAGATGCGTCTAAACACTATAATGCTGATCAAGGTGCTAGTTTCGAAACTTATGCTGGGATCCGTATTCGTGGTGCTATGTTAGATGAGATTCGGCGTAATGATTGGGCACCTCGCTCTGTTCATCGCAAGGCACGTGAAATTTCTGCTGCCATGCAAACATTGGAACAACAACATGGCCGTAATGCGCTCGATAGTGAGATTGCTGAGACATTAGGAATAAGTGTTAAGGAATACCATCATCAGCTACATGACTCTACCAGCCATCAAATCTTTAGTCTTGATGATTTTAATGACCATGATGAAATAGATGCCCAACCCTTAAGTAAAGGACAGCCAGAACCTGATCAGGAGGTTCAATCCTCAGGATTTCAACAAGCATTAGCAAATGCCATCAAAACTTTACCTGAGCGGGAGCGTTTAATGATGGGGCTGTACTATAATGACGAATTAAATTTAAAAGAAATTGGCGAAGTATTAGGAGTCAGTGAATCTCGCGTTAGTCAAATTCACGGTCAAACTATTATTCGACTTCGCTCTAAATTAAATGAATGGTTAACAAATGACTAGATTGGAGGTGTGTGTTGGATAAAGATATGAAGATCCTAATTGTGGATGATTTTTCCACCATGAGACGGATCATAAAAAATTTGCTACGTGACTTAGGCTTTAATAACACCGTAGAGGCAGATGATGGACTCACTGCATGGCCTATCTTGCAAGCAGGTGGTATTGATTTTTTAGTTACTGACTGGAATATGCCTGGCATGCAAGGTATCGATTTGCTCAAACATGTGCGTGCGGATGAAAAACTATCTGCTTTGCCGGTATTAATGGTGACGGCAGAAACCAAACGCGAACAAATTCTAACCGCAGCACAAGCTGGTGTTAATGGCTATATTGTTAAACCATTTACCGCGGTAACACTTAAGGAAAAGATTGATAAAGTTTTCGAACGAATTAATGCGCAAGCATAGAGGTTAAATATGGATTCTATAGATAAAGCCGAACAACTCGATGCTGCACATGCCCTAGTTGATGCCCTAGAGTCCGATGATGAAAGTGAGGTAAAACATCACTTATCTATTCTCGCAAAAGCCTATGAAAGTGAGTTATTTCATGAGGTTGGCAAAATGACACGAGAGCTTCATGAATCACTCAATAATTTTGCTGTTGATTCACGTCTAGTCGATTTAACCGAAAATACGATGCCTAATACTCGGGACCGGCTTAATTATGTCATCGAAACCACCGAAGCCGCCGCCCATAAAACACTCGAATTTATCGATCAAACTTTGCCTATCGCTTCAGATCTCAAACAAACTGCCGAAAAGATAGATGAGAGTTGGCACCGTTTTCGCATGAGAGAGATGAATGCAGATGAGTTTCGGACTCTAAGTAAAGAGATAGAAGCTTATTTACCTGATGTCAAAAAGCATTCTGAGCAAATCCATGCCAATTTATCTGAAGTAATGATGGCACAAGGTTTCCAGGATTTAACCGGACAGGTTATTCGCCAAGTCATTGATTTGGTAGAAGAGGTAGAAAGTAATTTGGTTGGTCTGATTAAAATATCTGGTCAACAAATCGTTAAACCAAAAGACAGTAAACCTGTTGATGCAAGCAAAGCTGAGGGGCCGCAGATTAATGCAGCTGATAATCCCGAAGTAGTAAACAATCAAGATGAGGTCGATGATTTGTTATCAAGTCTAGGCTTCTAGAAGGACACAAACGATGGCGCTAGACACTGATGATGAAATCCTGCAAGACTTTTTAGTCGAAGCTGAAGAGATCATGGAAGGACTGAGTGAACAGTTGGTAGAACTAGAAAGCCAACCTGAAGATAGTGAGCTTCTAAACTCGATTTTCCGGGGATTTCATACCATTAAAGGCGGTGCAGGTTTTTTAGCCTTAGATGCAATGGTCACCTTATGCCATAAGTGTGAAGATCTGTTTAATATTTTGCGTCAAGGTGAACGAATTGTTGATGCCGATATGATGGATACCTTCCTTAAAGTCACTGACTCACTTTCGTCCATGTTTGATGAAGTCAAATCTGGCGAATACCCTACACCCGCTGATAAAGAGATCATGGATCAGCTATCTTTTTTCCTTAATCCAAATGCTGTTGCTGAAATGGTAGCGCCTGAACCCGTTGTTGAAGTAACGCCTGAAGCTGTTGTTAGTGATGCTTCTGCTGGCGGTGATGATATTACCGATGATGAATTTGAGGCACTACTTGATCAACTTCATGGCTCTGAGACCCCGGGTGTAAGTGAAAATAAGGCTCCGGCTCCGAGTCCAGCACTTTCAGATAGCGATGATATTACCGAAGAAGAATTTGAAGCCTTGTTAGATGAATTGCAAGGTAAAACAAAACCTGCACCAGTAGAACAAACGAACAGTGAAGCTGATGTGGCTACCCCAGCTGTTGAGCCCACTCCTCCTCCAGCGCTATCCAAAACAGAAACCACAGCACCAGAAAAACCAAAAACAGCAGCAAAAGCTGCCAGTCCAGCCAAACAGGCGGAAGCGAGTGTCCGCGTTGATACCAGCCGTTTAGACGATATTATGAATATGGTCGGAGAATTAGTGCTGGTTCGTAATCGAATAAATACACTCGAAGCAGCGCTTGAAGATGAGGAGATGGCCAAAGCAGTGAATAATCTCACTGTTGTCACAGCTGATTTACAGGCTGCCGTTATGAAAACTCGAATGCAACCAATCAAAAAAGTATTTGGTCGCTTTCCTCGGGTAGTACGTGATTTAGCTCGAAGTCTAAACAAAGAAATAAATTTGGAATTACGCGGTGAAGAAACCGATTTAGATAAAAACCTTGTGGAAGCATTAGCTGATCCACTAGTGCATTTGGTCCGTAATGCTGTTGACCATGGTATTGAAATGCCTGATGTTCGTGAGAAAGCCAATAAATCTAGTACTGGTCATAT
>JAUXFA010000142.1 GCA_030620285.1 Piscirickettsiaceae bacterium | reverse complement strand
GGGCAGCAATAATCAATTCATTATGGATGCGTCTGACTTTAGGAATAGCTTTTATTTCAGAATTTATTTGCTGTTTCAGTTCTTCGGTTGGTGTTTCGCCGGTGATCAGTACGATGCCGTTATAGCTGGTGACATTAATATGGCTTTGGTCATAGATTTCTTTATTCGTAAATAAGCGATAAGACGCTTTAAACTCAATTCCTTGGTCATCAATTACTGCGCCGGCAGATCGGCGGTCGCTCACTATGGCTGTGCCTGTTGCTCCGCCGGTAACGATTGCAGTGGCGCAGCCTTGTAATAAAATAATGGGAATTAATAGTAATAAAACAAATCTGAAGTTTGGCATTGTCATATCTCGCTAATATTGAAGCCACCATTATCACCGGATAGTTCGAACTTGGCTACTACTATTACGTCATTTGAAAAGCATCTTTTATCCAAACAATATCAGCAATGTTGATTGCTGAGTCGATGGCAACCACATCAAAACGATAGCCAGAGTAATCTGTGGTAAGTTGTTGAAGGTAATATTGTGCAGTATGAATGATGCGTGATTGTTTTCGATGATCAATACTTTCTAAGGCACTACCAAATCGTGTGGATTTTCGAAAGCGCACTTCAACAAAGACTAATACCTTGTTATCAACCATGATTAAATCAATTTCACCACGGCGACTATGGTAGTTTTTTTCAACCACGATTAGGCCTGCATTTTCTAAATGTGTCTGCGCTAACAGTTCTGCTTGATTGCCAATGTCTTTTGAGGACATTACGGGCTAGTATTTTTTAACGGTTTAATTTTGCCATTACTAAAGGTTGCCCATGGTATTTCTCTATTAATATGGCCAATTTCATTGATAGATAATATGCCTGTTGCACCTTGAAAGGTTTGATTTTCAGAGCGGCTTAAACCATTTAACTGTGAAATTAGTCGATATGAATCTGCTCCTAAAGCATAAAGACGGATATAACGATTAAAGTGATCAGAAGGGTTGTTGTGCAATGCGATATAAGCAGGGTCATTTGCGGCAAGATCATGAAATATCCAAGGAATGTCATTAATAAGAAGACCATTAATATCGATATCTTGTTGGCTGTTCTCATAACCAGAATAAGCATGTGATGTGGCAATAACGGGGAGTGAACCCGAGCGATGAAATCTTAATTGTGGTAATAATTGTCGAGCCTTTAGTGGCCGAGCAACGAGGAAAAGGAAATCAATATCTTGCCGACGACGAGGTTCAAATTCAGCCGATACACCTAATGTTTGTTTCAGTGATTGATAGCGTTGTTTACTGGCAGCAAGCCCTAATAATGGGGTAATAATAGATGAAAAATCATTATCAGAAGAATTGTAATGTGCACTATTGAGCAAAACCCCACCATTACTTATCCATTGATCAGTAAAGGCTGATGAGATCCTATTACCCCAATCTCCGGTGGGTGAAATAAGTGCTGCACGTTGATAACCTTGCCTCGTTGCATAGTTTGCTGCTGATATCGCATCATCTTCAGGAGCTAGACCAAATTGGAATAAATTATCTTTTTGAAGCTGGCTGCTAAGACGGTTTAGCGCCAACACTGGAACGGATAATGGCTCTGATTCGGCTAAAATCCGAATAGATTCTTTATCTAAAGGTCCAATGACAAGGTTGGCATTGAGAGCAACGGCTTTTTGGTATTGTTGCCAGACATTGCTGATTCCGGAATTTCTATCGGTAGCAACATCAATGAAGTGTAGGCGGGTATTTGATTGAGCAGCATAATGAGCGGCGACAATACCTTGCTTGATAGCGTTAGCAGCGGTGGCATAGTTGCCCGTTGTCGGTAATAAGATGGCAATATCATTGAGTTGTTGCGGTAATCGCGTGCCTGTTGACACACTTTTTTTATACAGCTCAGGATTTGCAGGATGGTTTGGATAATTTCTATGCCAATCTTCCATGGCAACAATCATCGCATCGGGATTGTTTTGATATGACTTGATAGCATAAGCTAATGCAAACCAGCCACTGTCCACAGCAGGTGGAATACCAGGATTGAATAAATCCAATGATGGCGGCGTTAACATCATTAATGCTTGCCAAAGTGCTTGTTGATTTTGTTCGCGTTCGAAATCAGCTAATAAAGTTGCTAGCTGAATATGACTATTCGCTTTTTCTAACCAGTTTTCTGTCAGTTCATAAGCACGAATTTTAAGTTTGAGAATACTCTGTTGTTGCTGGAGGGTTGCATTATTGATGTCATAGGGATCAAGTACTGCTAATGCACGTTCGGCCTCAGATTGGCTTAAGGCAAGATCCGCATCTAATATGGCCGCATCAAATTGCTTTGCGACACTTAATAGTGAACGATTAACATTCGCTAAACTGCTAGTGGCTTGTTCAAATTGATTAATTTGCCAAAATGTGGATGCGGCACGAAAATAAAATAATGCTTGTTGCTGGTCTGTTGATGTAGATGCTAGATCAAGATATTGCTGGGCCGCAGCTAAATAATCCCCTGCTTTTTCGGCTTCTTCAGCCAATGCGATAGCAGAGCTATCAGCTTGCACTGGAATTATCGTTGTTGTCGGTTGACAAGCGCTTAGGGTAAAAATAACAACAAAGAGTAATAATAAATTAATTCGCGAGTTCATAATTTGTATCAACGATTGATAATAAGGAAACATCTTACCCGTTAGCGTATATTACGACCAGAACTGAATAAACTAATAAGGTTACCCTTGTGTCAGAGAGTGAAACCGCAGCACTATATATTGTCGCTACGCCTATTGGCAATTTGTCAGATATATCACAACGCGCTATTGCTATTTTACAACAAGTGGATGTGATTGCCGCTGAAGATACTCGCCATAGTGGTCATCTCTTACAGCATTATTCAATTGGTACCCCCACTGTTTCTTTGCATGAACATAATGAGCAGCAACGTAGTGAAGCATTGTTAGTTCGACTACAACAAGGTGACTCAGTTGCATTAATTAGTGATGCTGGCACCCCCTTGATTAGTGATCCCGGTTATCGTTTAGTCTCCTTGATCAGAGAGCACCATATTCCGGTGGTACCTATACCCGGTAGTTGTGCATTAATTGCCGCCTTATCGGCGTCAGGCTTACCGTCTGATAGTTTTGCCTTTGAAGGCTTTCTACCCTCCAAACAAGGTGCACGCCAGCAAGCCTTACAAGACGTAGTCGCAGAAACGCGCACTTTAATATTTTATGAGAGCCCGCGACGACTGCAAGCCACATTACAAGATATGATGGCTGTATTTGGAGAGCAGCGGCTTGTTTGTTTGGCACGAGAATTAACCAAGCTGCATGAAACCATTATGACTAAACCATTAACTGAATTGTTGGAATGGGTTGCCAATGATAGTAATCAACAACGTGGTGAATGTGTGGTCTTAATAGAGGGTGCAGTGCAGCAACAAGACTCTGATGAAGTGGAAATAAATCGTATGCTGGTCGCATTGTTAAAAGAGTTACCAACAAAACGTGCCGCAGTGGTTACAGCAGCACTTTTATCAGTCAGTAAAAATAAAGCCTACGACATGGCATTGAAACTTCAACAAAAATAATGATGATGCGTTAAAATTCCCGAGTGAGATGGCCAGACAATCGCGCTGTTAGTTAGACTAATTGTGAGGAAAGTCCGGGCTCCAATGGGCAGGGTGCCAGATAACGTCTGGAAAGCGTGAGCTTATGGCAAGTGCCACAGAAAATATACCGCCTAATTTATTAGGTAAGGGTGAAATGGTGCGGTAAGAGCGCACCGCGCAATTGGTAACAATTGTGGCAGGGTAAACCCCACCTGGAGCAAGACCAAATAGAAGAGCAGTTTGTTTCGACAAACAGATACGGCCCGTATCGTTCTTGGGTAGGTTGCTTGAGGCAAGCGGTGACGTTTGTCCCAGATGAATGATTGTTCTCGACAGAACCCGGCTTATGGCCATCTCATTTTTTCTCATTAGTCTTGGGAGATCAGCATGTTAGCTTTCTTGTTATTGGGAGATCTAATTTGGTGGTACGAACTTTGGTACGAAATTATCTTGTTCGACGAGGTGATACATACTATTTCCGCTACACATTGTCTGACCATATTCAGGACTTATGTTCAGCTCTTCCAACAGAGATTAAGCGCAGTTTACGCACTGGTTCCTATTCGGCTGCATTAGCTTTAGTTTGTGAGAAGCTACCTCTCATTCAGTTAATTCGAAACTGTAAGCACAAGCCTAGTATCGAAAAGCTGTTTAATGATATTGCTGACTTTTCACTAAATTCTGCTGTTACTCCTGATAGTAATGAGGCTGAACATAAACCAATAGAGGTTCTAACTCTATCCGAAGCATGGGATGGCTTTGTTAAATGGAAGTCATGGACTGATAAGCAGGGTAAAGCGAATCAACGTATGTTTGATAATTTACTATTCTTCTTGGGTAATATACCTTTTGGTCAGGTAACCAAAACACGGATAAGGATGCCCTAGACAATATTTCAGCACTACCGCAGCGTAATAAAAAACACTATAAGCAAACACCGATGAAGCAACTTGTACGGATGGATATTCCAGAGGAGGATCTTGTCTCAGCCATTTTTGTAATGAAGATAATCCGACATTCATTGCTGTTGCAGCTTCTTTGACCTGGTAGCCATG
>JAUXFA010000252.1 GCA_030620285.1 Piscirickettsiaceae bacterium | reverse complement strand
CCAATAGGATAAACAGTACAATTATCTGGATTTCTTTTTCCTGCCACACCTGCTGGGTTAAAGTGAGCTCTGGCTCTGGGAAAATCAAAGGCGGCCTATTAACATAATGATCTAAAGCGTGGTAGTCACCCTTAAAGCTTGTGAAAATGCTATCCACTGCGCCTATTTGGCGACGAACCAATAATTCTAACTGCCAATCTACGCCAGGGTTAAATTCATGCTGCTCCCTAACAACAAACAACGCCATTTCCTTGAATCGCGGCGCTCCGACAACATCAACATCCATAACACGATGATGATCTAAATCTCTAAATGCAAAGGCTTCATTATTTTGTAAAATTTGTATGCGATCAAAAATACCACCGCGCACATAGCCAGAACCTTTAAACGAATAACCGTTACCTAAAATAATGATTGCATGCTCATTTTCATTTAATGCCCCGATCAACCATTCATATTCATCATCACCTAATAAATTCCTACCAATACTTGGGATGTTGGCTTGAGCATAAAAAACCTCTGCAAACATATCTTGATTTTCATTGGTCACAGCATCATCGATATGCTCTGCCTCAGTACCAACAAATGATTGATGAATCGTTTTCCTATCAAGGTAAAGCTTACGAATAGAGCCATCACCCACCAACGTTTCCCAATCTTTCTTTTCAAACACATAAGGATAAATGGTGGACATAGGCTGAATAACGTCTTGACTAGCACTAATAATTCCAAGTGATCGAGCCACTTTAGTTGCCGACTTAACAATGCCAACATTCATCACCATTACTGTGACAGTTGCTCCTGACAAGCCATCAATATGAACGATTCCTTCCGTCTGGTTACCGCCAACTTTTAAGCGATCACTAACATTCAAACCACTGTACTGATCAGTAAATTGGTGCAATTTTGCTTCTGGTATTCCCGCTAAAATTATCGGTTCATGGTGCTCTAAAACTTTAGCCGCTAAATAGACGCCTTTTGTATCTAAAGCCACCAGCATATTAACTGGCTCGCCTGAATAGGCAGGTATTTTTGCTATATCATTTGTTTCAAAAGCATAGCCAAGTACTTCCTCACCTTCATAGACCGTCCACATGAGAGGAGAGTTTTCATCTTTTGATTGTTTTTCAGATATTTTAGTATGGGTAGAAAAGATATCTTTAATGAGAGGGATTGGATCTTTAGGAGGGCTAATAAAAAGTGCCTGCGCAGGAAGCGCTATACATAAAGACAGGAGCATCACCCTTAAAAGGCACTTAAAGATATTCTGATAAATCAATGAAAATGAAACAAATAACGTATATATGTATGTCATGTAAAATATAAACCAAGCTAACTGCGACAATATGCCACAGCCTATCCTTTAATATCTATATTTCCATGATATAGATCAAATTTATGCCATATACTAGCATTTCGGAAAAGTGTCTTTGATGGAGATGCTCAAGCCAAGCCTACAAGAATGGCTCGACGGCGTCTTCTGGAACAACCCCCCAATAACGACTACGGATTCACAACTGCCGAATAACTACGAAGAGGAATAATATACCTATAACGGCGGCAACCCGCCCCCTTGCCCTAAACAACATTTATCAGCACAATAGCTACCAATATAACTCACCCAAAGTCGAATAACACCGTGCCCACTAAAGACTACGTTAAATGGTTCCGCAACTCTGCACCTTATATCAATGCACACAGGGGAAAAACCTTTGTGCTGATGATAAGCGGCGAGGCTGTGGCAGACGCCAATTTTGCCAATATCATTCATGATATCGCACTGTTAAATAGTCTTGGCGTTAAGCTAATACTCGTGCATGGTGCAAGGCCACAAATAGAAGAGCGCGCCGCACTGCGGGGCATCAGCAGCCGCCTTGAAAATGACCTACGCATTACCGATGCACAAACACTAGAGTGCGTAAAAGATGCTAGCGGCTCACTGCGGGCTCATATTGAAGCGCTACTGACCATGGGACTGGCAAACTCCCCCATGCATGGCGCACAAATTCGGGTTTGCTCCGGAAATTTTGTAATCGCCAAACCTATCGGCATTCACGATGGTGTCGATTTCGAGCATACCGGCGTGGTTAGGCGAATTGACCAGCAAGGCATTGAAAAACAATTAGCCGATGGGTCGATTGTACTGTTATCGCCCATTGGTTATTCGCCAACTGGAGAAGTATTCAACTTATCCGTAGAAGACGTTGCAACGCAAGCGGCCGTCACACTACAGGCGGATAAGCTCATCGTGTTTTCAGAACAAGATGGCTTGATGGGCAATGATGGGCAATTAATTCAGAGCTGCCCGCTTAATACTGTGAAACAATTATTACTGCAGTGCAATAACCGGGAAATCTCCAGGCTGCTAAGGACCGTCGCCAACAGTGGAGAAAAAGGCGTGAGCCGCTGCCACTGTGTGAGCTATACCGATGACGGCGCACTGCTGCAGGAACTATTTACCCGCGATGGTGCTGGCACATTAGTCACGGAAGATCACTACGAGCAATTGCGTACTGCGACCATTGATGACGTGGGCGGCATATTAGAGCTGATTGAACCTCTGGAGATACAAGGCACGCTGGTTAAGCGTTCCCGAGAATTACTGGAAAACGAAATCAAGCTATTCACCGTTATCGAACGTGACGGCATGATCGTCGCCTGCGCGGCACTTTATCCCTACGCCGACAGCGCCTCTGGAGAGGTTGCCTGTGTCGCCACTCACCCAGATTACCGAGGCGAAGATCGCGGCGAACGTTTATTAATGGCGCTGGAGAAAAAAGCTCAACGACTGCAATTGGATAAAATATTTGTACTGACAACACAAACCGCACACTGGTTTCAGGAATTGGGTTTTGTTGAAGTTTCGCTGGAAGAACTACCGGGAGAAAAGCAGCAGCTGTATAATTTGCAGCGTAACTCTAAAGTATTTTTTAAAGTGCTTTAACCACTCCTGAATTCAACTCGTTAGTGCGCGCTGCAAGTCGGATCGTAGCCATGTCGTTCTG
>JAUXFA010000117.1 GCA_030620285.1 Piscirickettsiaceae bacterium | reverse complement strand
TTGAGGCATGCATCTATTGCTTGTTCCAATTGCTCAGGAAAATCTGACAATGTTTTACCATCTTGCACCGCAAACATATTAAGTAGTGCTTTATATAGTTGTTGTTCATGATCTTGAAAATCATTGGCTGTTCGAGATAAAGCATCTCCTGTTAAGCCATACTTTTCAGCTAAAACTATGGTTAACGCTTCTATTCGCTGATCCTTTTTCCGCTTTAATTTTTTAACTGTTTTAGCCGTATCAGCTTGTGTTTGTTTGTCCTTTTTTTTGCTGCGTACAATAAGCCAAATGCTTAATACTGCAAAAATAGCGGCCAGCTCATAAGCTAACAGTTGTAATGTCGGATCTGTCATGTCCATTTATAATTGATCTCCTGGATTTATGCTGACAGTTGCACTTCGGCGACGCCAGAAAAAAATACCCATTCCTACTAGTAACACAATAATTCCATTTCCTAACACTAATTTACTACTTGATGATAATCCACTTTCATCGAGATCTTTTGATTCACCAACAGGCAACAATAACTCATCATCTATTTCAGGTAATAAGTCATCACTACCCGACATTTCATCAATGATGGGCTCGACTATACTTTCTTGATCATCCATTTCGTCAATGATCTGCTCTTCTATACTCTTTTGATCATCCATTTGTTCCAGTTCATCATCTACCACATCCATTTCCATCGATGGTTCAATCTCTTCCACCGGCGCGAGTATATCGTCGTGTAGCACGATTAATTCAGGTTGCAGAAATAAACTTCTCCCTTTTAATGTTTCACTTCTAATCTGTAATGCGACACTATAGTCTTGCTGTGGCTCCAAATCAGCCAAGGTTAACTGCCATTCTTTATCATCACTTTTCAGTACTTCATATGACCATTCACTACCATCTTCAGCCGTTAGCATAGCGGCAATACTGATCACATCTGTTTTAATTAAACTATCATCCGGTTTTAATGTGATGCGATGAGTGCGTGTAAATTCATCCATCAGTTGTTCAGTATTTATTACAAACGGTGTTTCGACCACATTAATACTTTGACGACGCTGGCGTTCAAAAGTCTCGCTAATCATAGTAATAACAACGTCATTACGCCCAGCTTGGAAAGTATCTCCAACATTACTACGATAAATGCCTTCTCTACGGTTTTGATTAAGGTTCTGCTCTATCGGATCAGAAATTTCGGATTCTTCTTTTAGCTGAGCATCCACTAAATCCAAGAATTCTAGCCTGGTAATAATTTCATCGTGATCGGTAAGGCTTGCTTCAATATCAAATGTTTCACCGATTAGAATATTATTGGGCAAATCTGTAGTCGCTAGCTTTAAATCCGTAATCACCATTACTCGATTATCAGGATCTAACTCCGCATCAATAATCCAAGTCCCTATTTGAGGCTCTGAAATAGTAATAAGATCATAGCCAATTTCATTATGCCAACGGACATTATCTAAAACCTGTTGCTGTGATATACGTGTTTGATCTGGCAATAACAGCTCTGTTGGTTTTGACTCTTCGCTACGGAAAACCAATAAAGTCATTTCACTGATGCTGTCATCAATCTTAAAATTATTGTCCGAGAGCGGTACTGTGTCACGCTGAGCAGCTTTTTCAAACATATGTAAAAATACGCGTTGTAATTGTTCAGCACTATCAACTTGCTCATACCAACCATCTGTTGCTAATGCTATATCACGTAATAATGCATGATCAGATGTCTCTGCTAATGCAATCGTGTGCACCGCCACATCCGCTTTTTTCAATCGCGGTACAAGTGCATCTAAGATACGTTGGCGAGATGCTTTACTTTGTTCTTCATTTGTTGATAAATCGACCAAACCATCAGATAACAAAATAACACTTCGATGCTGTGTAGGATCCGCTCCTTTTTGATTAGCTGTGGCTTTAGCAAGAGCTTGTTCTATATCGGTAAACAAACCATGAGAATGGATTTTATCAGATTGTTTTTCCGCTTCCATTAGCCAAGCATCGTTTACCTCACGATGAGGGACTAGCATATTGACGTATTTTGCAAATGTCCAAACACCAGATTTTTCACCTTCTGGCAATAAACCCACGATCATTTTTAATGCTGGCGATCGTAAATTATTCGGATCATTTTTTTTCATACTTCCCGATACGTCAATCACGATACGGACATCACTTATCGGTTCTTGCATGGCCAAAACTTGCCGAACTGGCAAAAAACAGACCATCAAGAACAATATCAACACATATTTTTGAGTGCGCACCATAAAACCATAACCTATTGTTTTTATTAACTACACCTGCTAACCATCTGAATTATAAAGACGGATTTCTGGCGTGGCATGACTAAGTTAAGGTGACTTATGCAGTTTTTATGCCGTTATTGGCAACAAATATGATGAAGCTTGAGCTTTGGTGCGTTAATGAAAACAGATAGGGAGTTATTGTCTACAATAAAGTTAAACCCTGTTGTAGATCAGCCTGAATATCTTCAACGTTTTCTAATCCCACAGAGATCCGCAATAAACTATCGCTAACACCCGCTTGCGCACGCTCTCCATCAGAGAGTCGGCCATGGGTTGTGGTCGCAGGGTGAGTAATAGTTGTTTTAGTATCACCCAAATTAGCCGTAATAGATAACCATTGTGTTGCATTGACTAGTTTCCATGCTGCTGCCTGCCCACCCTGAACTTCAAACGCCACAATACCTCCAAAGGCAGATTGCTGCTGTTTAGCTAATTCGTATTGAGGATGGTTTTCCAAACCGGCATAGAATACTTTGCTTATTTTGGGTTGTTGCTCTAACCAATGTGCCAATTGCAATGCTGATGCTGAATGCGCCTTCATCCGTAAGTCCAGAGTTTCCAAACCTTTTAGGAACGTCCAAGCATTAAATGGGCTCATAGTTGGCCCCGCAGTTCGTAAAAAACCATAAATTTCTTCACCAACCAACTCACGGTCACCCACAACAGCACCACCGACACATCGGCCTTGCCCATCCAGATATTTAGTTGCCGAATGCACAACAATATCAGCACCTAATGCCAATGGTTGTTGCAATGCAGGCGTACAAAAACAATTATCCACAATTAACAGGCAATCATTAGCCTTAGCCAATGCCGATAATGCAGCAAGATCAGCAATTTCATTTAATGGATTTGATGGCGTTTCCAAGAATAAAGCCTTGGTATTTGGCTTAATGGCTTTTTGCCAAGAGTCAAGATCGGTTAAGGCAACATAATCCGTGCTAATTCCAAACTTTGCCAAATATTTATCAAATAATATTCGTGTCGTTCCAAACAGGCTTCGAGAAGAGACAATATGATCACCTGCGGACAATAAGCCCATAAAAGTCGACAAGATCGCAGACATGCCTGATGAGGTTGCTACAGCAGATTCTGCGCCTTCTAATGAGGCCAATCTTTGTTCAAAATTACGTACCGTAGGATTAGTGAACCTTGAATATATATTGCCCGCCTCATCACCACTAAAGCGTGCTGCAGCTTGCTCTGCACTGTCAAAAACATAACTGGAGGTAGGAAAGATAGGCTCAGAATGCTCTTGCTCATTGGTGCGCTGTTGGCCAGCACGCACGGCACGAGTTGCAAAACCTTTATCTTGATATTCTGTTGTCATGTTGGTGATTATCGAATCTAAAAAACTAAGATTCTAAGGTAATCTTATCTGTTGTGACCAGTGTTTTTATTTCAACCAGTGAAATATCATCTGTTGCTGGCGCGCCATTAACAAACTTACCGACTTCATTTCTGATATCAATGAGTCGACCATCCTCATTCATTTTAATAGCTAATAATTGTTCAAAACCCTGTTGGCCAAACATTTCACCTTGGTTATTTTCAGCTTCTGTTAAGCCATCCGTATAAAGGTAAACGGCATCACCTCTTTCAAGGTCAATCTCTTCACAATGTAATTCTTCTTTACTATATCCCATTACCCCTAGCGGTAAATGGTTAGAGCTAATCCGCTGTTTAATCTGACCCTCATTATTGACCAATAGCACCTCTGGCAGCCCTGCATTCCAGATATATGCATGGGTTCGGCTTTCATCAAGATCAATGCCTGCAATACAACTAAAAATCCCCGTTGGCAATAATGCACCCAATTTATAATTGAGTTCATTCATCAAAGCTTCTAGTGGCAAACCTTTTTGTGCCATAGCATGATGAATAGATGCAACAGGTATAGCACCAATCGCTGCCGGCAATCCGTGGCCAGTAAAATCACATAAAATCACCCGAAACACACCTGAGGGCAAGATAGCTGATAGCATCAAATCACCACTAAATGACATCATTGGTTCACCCCAAGATGCCAATCCCGGAATAGTGGCATTATTACTGGCGGTGATGTTCTCAAATACATGACGCGCCATTTCTTCCTCTTCGTCAAGCAATGCCTGTTTTTCTGTTAGTTGGTTTAATGTCTCTCTAAACTTATCATCCGCTTTTTTCCATTCTGTAATATCTCTAACAATCCCTGTAAATATTTTCGGATTGGAATCTGGTACCTCACTGACAGAAAGGTGAATTGGAAAAACACTGCCATCAATACGTTGGCCATCAACAACACGACCACTGCCAATAACTTTTTGCTCCCCTGTTTTCAGGTAATGGTCTAAATAACCATCATGCTCTGATGAATAAGGTTCTGGCATTAACATTTTGATATTTTGTCCAGTAATAAAATCAGCAGGATAGCCAAACATTGTTTCAGCGGCCTTATTAAACGATTCCACAATACCTTGAGTCGTAATTGTAATTATCGCATCAACAGTAGAGTCGATGATCGATTGCAACTTCAATTGCTGCGTTTCCAGCATTGCAATCTGGTCGATCAATCCTTGTTCACGATTAGTTTCAGACATTACGCTATATCATTGTTTTTTTTATGAATACCGTATTCTAACCCTAATAGAATATAAATGTGAACTGCTATTTTTTATAATGCAATACATCACAATTTTTTTAACTAGAAATTGACAATATTTCTACTAAAGAATACTCTGCTCGACCTGCGATAGGTGCCTTAATAATTTTATTGATTTTAAGGATAATCGGGAAGTTGGTGAGCAAGCAATATTTTGCTAATCCAACACTGCCCCCGCAACGGTAATTGAGAGAAC
>JAUXFA010000131.1 GCA_030620285.1 Piscirickettsiaceae bacterium | reverse complement strand
TGGCAAGGTACGTGAATATGTTGGTGGCTATGATGATTGGTTGCATCAACGTCAAAAAGATATTCAAACTGAGACTAAGAAAAAAATAACGGTAAAGGCAACAGTAAAAGCTAATAAAAAGAAATCAACATTGACCTATCAACAACAATTAGATTTAGAAGCCTTACCGAAACAGATTGAAGATCTGGAGCAACAACAATCAACGTTGCATGACACGATTAGTCAAACTGAATTTTATCAACAAGCGCCAGATAAAATTAGCCAAACTCAAGATGAGTTAACAGTCATCACCGCAGAATTGGAAACAGCTTATGAACGCTGGGATGCATTAGAGGCAAAACAGGCAGACGAATGAATCAATCGAATCCCGAACTTATTTTTAATCAGCAATTAGCTGATGAAATAGTTCGGGTTTGGCAACAAGATAATCGACGTTGGTTAGATTTTGATGATGGCTTGATTCAATCTGAAATTGACTTAAATCGACCAGAATATTTACCGTTAGTGCTTAATCGCGCCATGTTGGCGGGCATCATATTTGTGGAGAGACCTCAGCGAGTATTATTAGCGGGTACTGGCGGCGGGGCAACAGCACGTTATTTTTCTAGTCGGTTTCCAGATGTATATGGTGAGGCAGTTGAAAAGTCTGATACGGTTATTCAGCTTGCACAAAAGTATTTTAACTTTCCAAATACAAAGAACTGGCAGCTTATATCAGGAGATATTGTTGATTATGTTGAACAGTGTCAGCAGCAATACGATTTAATCATTATTGATATTGCGGTGAACCAAAAAACACCGAAGTGGATTATTGAGCGCCAATTTTTACAGCAATGTCGCTCTATACTGACTGCCCAAGGAGAGGTAGTGTTTAACTTGTTGGTCGATGATGCCAATGACTTTATGCATTATTTATCGGCGATCCGTGATAGTTTTGATCGACGAACAGTATGTTTGTCATTACCTAATTATCGTAATACTGTGGTGATGGCTTTTAATCAAAAACCTGCTGTTTTGATTGAAGATATCACCGCACAATTGCCAGATCTTGAAGTCTTATGGGGGTTGGAATTGACCACGTTTTATCAACAAATGTTGATAGATAACCCAAAGAACAGTGGTGTGTTTTAAATACGTAGTAACACCGTTCGCCCTGAGTTTATCGAAGGGCGAAAGATAGAGTGATTAGCTGCATGGTTCGACAAGCTCACCATGGACGACTTTTTTAAAAAACTAGTGATAGAATGCTTGAAACCACTTTTAGGATATTAAAATGGAAATAGCTGCACTGTTAACAGATTGGATTACACAGCTGAATGGCATCGTTTGGGGGCCATTAATGCTGGTATTAATCCTTGGTACAGGTTTTGTGCTGATGGTGGGATTGCGGCTAATGCCGATAGCCAAAATTGGCTATGGTTTCAGGATGCTATGGGCTGGCCGAGATAAGCAAGGTGACGGTGATATTAGTCCCTTTAATGCATTAATGTCTTCACTAGCCGCAACAATTGGTACTGGTAATATTGCTGGGGTGGCAACCGCTATATTCTTAGGTGGTCCTGGTGCGCTTTTCTGGATGTGGATGACGGCTTTAGTTGGTATGGCTACCAAATATGCTGAAGCGGTATTGGCAGTTCATTTTCGTGAAACAGATGAAAATGGCAATAAAGTTGGCGGCCCAATGTATTACATCAAGAATGGTTTAAGTAGCCGTTTTGCATGGTTAGGAACAAGCTTTGCAATTTTTGGTGCTTTAGCTGGTTTTGGCATTGGCAATACCATTCAAGCCAATTCAGTAGCAGATGTGATGCAGTCAAACCTAGGTGTGCCACCTTTAATGACAGGGATCGTGATTGCAGTTCTAGTTGCAATGGTATTGATTGGTGGTATTAAACGTATTGCCGAAGTGGCCGGTCGAATAGTACCTTTTATGGCGGTGAGCTATGTGGTTGCAGGTCTAGTTATTTTAATGATGCATATATCACAGCTTCCGGCAGCATTTGAATTAGTCTTTGTTTCTGCGTTTAGCCCTGTTGCCGCGACGGGTGGTTTTGCTGGGGCAGCGGTATGGGCAGCTATTCGTTTTGGTGTGGCGCGTGGTGTATTTTCGAATGAAGCAGGTTTAGGTAGTGCACCTATTGCTCATGCTGCAGCAACAACAGATAGTCCGATCCGTCAGGGAACAATTGCCATGTTAGGAACGTTTATTGACACACTTATCGTGTGTACGATTACCGGGATGGTGATTATCGTATCAGGTGCATGGACGAGTGGTGAAACAGGTGCGAGCCTGTCCTCAATGGCATTTGAATCAGCATTACCGGGATTTGGTGGTTTTATTGTTGCTTTTGGTTTGAGTATCTTTGCCTTTACCACTATTCTAGGTTGGAGTATTTATGGTGAGAAATGCGTGACATATTTATTCGGTGTGCGCTCTATTGTGCCGTTTCGCATTCTATGGATATTAGCGGTGCCATTAGGTGCGGTGGCTAATTTATCATTTATTTGGTTAGTTGCCGACACCTTGAATGCGTTGATGGCCATTCCAAATTTAATAGCTTTATTATTATTAAGCCCGGTAGTATTTAAATTGACTCGAGATTATTTTGCAGACAAGCAATAAGTTTTAAGGCAAATAATTTTTTTTGATAAATTGAACGATCTTGACTGTCGCCTCAGCAATAGATTCTGCGTCTGAATCAATTACGATATGTGGTGATTTGGGTTCTTCATAAACATCAGAAATGCCGGTAAAATTCTTTAACTCACCCGATTCTGCTTTTTTATAAACACCCTTAATATCACGTTTTTTACAGGTATCCAGACTGGCTTTCACATAAATTTCAACGTAATTATTGGTCATCTTTTTTATAACTTGTCTACTTTCGCTATAGGGTGAGACAAATGATGCAATTGATGAAACAGAATTATTTTGCAGTGTTTTTATGAGATGTCCAACCCTAGTCAGATGACGATGACGATCAGCACGTTCAAAGCCTACATCGGGAATAACATCTCGGATATCTTTTGAATCGATGCGTTCGAGAGGAATATCATTTTTGTTGAGCTCCTCGAAAACCGCATCGGCCAAGGTACTCTTGCCCGATGAAGGCAAACCTGTGAACCAAAGATTAAAGGGCTCTATACGTTGCTTGCCGAACTTTATTTTTTGCCAAATACGTTCATGGAAAAAATATAAAAATATTTTGGCAACTGATTCTAAAATACCGGCAGCAATCGCTAAGTCTAGGCGACCAAAAAATACATACACAATAATGATAGTAGTGGTGGTGGCCAAGAAGCGCCAACTGATGCCTTTGATCAGTGATCGTTTTTTTGTTTCGATAAACATTTAGCTATTTATTCTTGTTGTTTTATTCATCCAAAAGTGCATCACGGTCATCACTTTTTCGGCGAGGCATGATCCACATTTCATACATAGATACAATCCACATAAAACCAAATGAAAGAGCCATTGCGCCACCGCCGATAATAACTAGCCATGCAAAGTTAGGATTCAATTTAGTAAGCCACCATGATGAAATATCAAGGATCAGGAAGACATAAGGCATTACAACTACCGCAGCCTTAAGGTATCTAGGTACACCAGCGGCTAAGCTGAAAATCAAACCAACAAACATAAATATAAAGGCAATGCCAAATAGATGGATATGTGAAATGCGTGCTAGGGATGAAAAGCTAGCGCCGGTATCAGTTTCAGCTCGTTTGGCAACATTTTCAAATTTAGTAAAGTCAGGCAAAGACATACCAGAAGCAGGGCTATGACATGCGACACAGCTTGAATCCATAATTTGGCGAATACCAGTATCATAAAATGCTTTTTCATCGGCTCCTTTATGTACCCAGTTAATAACTTTTAATCGGTTTTCTTCTGAAGTCATCAATTGCATTGAGCCATTAAGTTTGGCTTCAATCACTGACCCTGAACGTTTACCATAGTAACTATAGACAATATCATCTACAGATAAACCAAACTCACCATCCGCCAGACCATGAGTAAATTGAATTTGTACTAGTGCCATCATATAACCAATGGCGACAACGATTAAATAGCCAGTAAAAAGTGATTTTAATGCAATACCCTGGCTACAAAGGTTGATGTTGTGTGTGGCTGGCATAGACGATCCTGTGGATAGGTTAAATTTGGTAGATAGTATACAGAGTTACTACTTTCCAAAGACTTGTTTGAGTAATTCAGTTGTTCTGGCCGCTGGGTTTTCACGAATTTTCTTTTCTTCCTGGGCGATGACAGTGAATAAACCATTTAAAGCTTGTTCGGTGACGTAATCAGGTAGATCTAGATTCACTTTTTCACCGACAAGAGGAATTGCCGCTACTTTACCGGTTAGGTCATTGTAGTATTTTGTTGTGCCGACTTGATTGAGTGAGTCAGCAATTGTTGGGCGAAATAATTCCGTTAGCTTAGAACCTGTTTGTTCACGAAAATACTGTGTTGCTGCATCATCCTCACCTCGCAAAATAGTATTGGCATCTTCGATACTCATATTTTTAATGGCATCAACAATAAGTTCGGTTGCTTGCGGTGCTGCGGCTTCAGCAGCATGATTCATGCTTTGTTCAAATTGATCTGCTTGACCATTTAAACCGACTTTTCGCATTAAGTCGGTTACTTGTTGAAGTTGTGGTGGCATAGCAATGCGAATCAATTCATTTGCTAGATAACCATCTTGTTTGCTCACTGACTCAACTGCACGGCGGCTACCAACATCGAGTGCTTCTTTTAATCCAGCAACAATGCTGTCGTAATCGAGTGCTGAAGAAGAATCGCTGGAGAGTAATTCTTTTCCGGCTGTAGTGAGATCATCAAGTAAATCTCCCCAGCCGGCATATAAAGAGGTGCTATATAAACTTGCAGCTAATACCAGAGATAGTG
>JAUXFA010000111.1 GCA_030620285.1 Piscirickettsiaceae bacterium | reverse complement strand
GGTACCGGTTTGGTAGTGACTAACTTTAATATGCCGGATATTCAGTCACCGCCACAAGTTCAAGCTGCTTTTGCTGACGTTGTAAAAGCTGATGCTGATAAAGAGAGCCAAATTAATGAGGCATCTGCTTACGCTAGAGATATAGTGCCAAGAGCACGAGGTAAAGCAGTGCGGATAGAGCAAGAAGCTGAAGCGTATAAAAACCAAATTGTTGCTAAGGCTAATGGTGAAACCAGTCGTTTTTTACAAGTGTTAGCAGAGTATGAAAAAGCACCTGACATTACTAAGGAGCGATTGTATTTAGACACCATGGAATCGGTTTATAGTCGTAGCCAGAAAGTATTAGTTGATGTATCGAAGGATAGTAATAATGTGTTGTATTTACCTTTAGATAGAATGCGTGGCCCCAATACTTTGTCACCAGCCCGAGTTGATTTGGGTAATATAACGGCATATCCATCAACAGGTTCAGCGTCAACTAGTTCATCAGCGCGAGATGATGCACGTAGCAGAGGGGGGCGTTAAGATGGCTTCACGAATAAATTTAATGATCTTTCTTGGCTTTGTTGCCTTTGTTATTTTTAGTTCAACGGTATTTTTTGTTGATCAACGTGAACGTATTTTATTACTCCGTTTAGGTGAAATAAAACAGGCTGACTTTAAACCTGGGATCCATTTTAAAATCCCCGGCTTTGAAGAAGTGAAACGTTTTGATGGCCGTATATTAACCATTGACGCCAAACCAGAAAATTATCTAACGGGTAGAAATAAAAACTTATTAGTCGATTCGTTCTTATTATGGCGAATTGCCGATACTAGTCTTTATTACACTGCAGTAAGTGGTGATCAACGGTTAGCGAGTTCACGACTATTTCATATCGTGAATAATGGTTTACGTGATGCTTTTGCTACCCGGACTGTGAATGAAGTGGTTGCTGGTGATCGCACAACAATGGTGGCTGAGATATTGTCTGACGCTAATGAAAGCGCCAAAGAGTTTGGTATAGAAGTGGTTAATATCCGTATTAAACGCATTGACTTCCCTCAAGACATTAATGAAGCGGTGTATCTGAGAATGCGGACGGAACGTTTGCAGGAAGCTAATGAAACACGAGCACAGGGTGCCGAAGAAGCAGAATCTATTAAATCAAGAGCCGATAGAGAAAGAATTACTGTTCTCGCTGAAGCAGAGCAAAAAGCAGAAGAAATTCGTGGTAACGGTGATGCGAAAGCAACTGATATTTATGCTCAAGCTTATGGTAAAGATGAAGCGTTTTATGCTTTCTATCGTCGATTATCAGCCTATAAAAATGTATTTAATGGTGATGATATGTTGGTGATTGAACCGAAAGGCGAATTCTTTGATAGTTTTAGTACAAAATAATAAGTGAGCACCAGTTTATTACATAGCCTCTGGATAGCAACGGCATTAATGTTAGTGATTGAAGGCCTTATGCCTTTTCTAAGTCCTTCTACCTTTAGAAAAGCATTGATACAAATGGCTAGTATGAATGATCAGAAACTAAGAACTATTGGCTTATTTAGTATGGTTTTGGGCGTAGTTTTACTTTATTGGGTAAATTAATTAGATGAGTCAGAAAGAACGTTGGTTGCTGCCAGAAGGCATTGATGAATTAATGCCCCAACAAGCAGTGCAACTTGAAACATTACGCCGAAAACTGCTAGATAAAATGCAAAGCTGGGGTTATCAGTTAGTCTTTCCACCATTAGTAGAATACTTAGATTCCTTATTAACCGGGACGGGTAAAAAACTTGATTTGCAAACCTTCAAACTCACCGACCAAATGTCGGGGCGGTTGATGGGGATTCGTGCTGATATGACACCGCAAGTGGCACGTATTGCCGCTCATAATCTACGTGAACAGCAAGATGTATTAAGACTGTGTTATATCGGTAATGTATTGCATACCTTACCTCACGGGCAGGGCACTTCTCGTAATCCTATCCAATTAGGCGCCGAAATTTATGGTGATACAGGCCCTGAAAGTGATATCGAAGTATTGCAATTAATGGTTGAGATCATTAGCTGTACGGATGTCGCTACAACATTATTATTAGATATTGGGCATGTTGGTATTTATCGTGGTTTAGCTCAGCATGCGGGTTTGGATGACGCCCAAGAACAAGAGCTATTTTCAGCACTACAGCGCAAAGCAATAGCTGAAATTGAAGCTTTACTAACGAGTTATCAATTGTCTGATGATAGCCACACTATGTTATTGGCATTAGCAGAGTTAAATGGCGGTGTAGATGCACTACCACAAGCGAAACAAGTGCTCAGCAATGCGCCAGAGCAAGTACAGGATGCATTAGCAACGTTACAAGCCATTATCGATATCGCAGCGAAAAGGTTACCTAATGTTGCGATCAATTTTGATTTGGCAGAGTTGCGAGGTTATCACTATCACACCGGGGTTGTGTTTGCAGCTTATCAGCCGGGTTCATCACAGGCGATTGCTATGGGCGGTCGTTATGATGATATTGGTAAAGATTTTGGTAATGCTCAACCTGCTACAGGCTTTAGTTTAGATTTAAAAACGATAGCAAATCAATTGCCCAATGCTGGTGAACGCAAAGCCGCTATTTCTGTTGTGTGGTCTGATGATGAAGCTGAGCAACAAAAAGTGGCACAATTACGCAGTCAGGGTGAAATAGTGATCTATCAACTGCCTGAACAAAAATTGAAATAAATATTATTGTAGCCGCTTGTTAGTGGCAGAAATAGGAACACAAATAAGTGGCTAAAAATATCGTTGTGATCGGCTCCCAATGGGGTGACGAAGGTAAAGGTAAGCTTGTCGATTTACTGACTGATAATGTATCAGCGGTAGTCCGCTTTCAAGGTGGTCATAATGCTGGCCATACCTTGGTTATTGATGGTCAAAAAACGATTTTACACCTGATTCCATCCGGTATTTTGCGTGAACATGTTCAATGTTTGATTGGTAATGGGGTGGTGTTATCTCCGGAAGCATTACTCAAAGAAATGACCGAACTGGAAGCCACTGGCATTCCAGTTCGCAAACGTTTAAAAATCAGTGCGGCTTGCCCACTTATATTGCCCTATCATATTGCTTTAGATCAGGCGCGAGAACGCCGTCGAGGCAAAGATGCGATTGGTACAACTGGCCGTGGTATTGGTCCAGCCTATGAAGATAAGGTGGCACGACGTGGTTTACGGTTGGGCGACTTAATTGATGAGCGGGGTTTTGTAACTAAACTTGAAGAAGTAATGAAATTCCATAACTTCTCGTTGATTAATTATTATCAATCAGCGCCAGTGAGTTTTGAACAAGTGCGTGATGAAACGCTCGCAATGCGTGAAATTCTATTGCCATTGATTGCCGATATTCCTCAATTGTTAAAAGAGTATTCAGAAGCTGGTGATAATGTGATGTTTGAAGGTGCTCAAGGCGCCTTATTAGACATTGACCATGGTACTTATCCTTATGTGACATCATCAAATACCACGGCTGGTGGCTGTGCTGCAGGTTCTGGTGTTGGCCCTTGTCATATTGACTATGTTTTAGGCATTACCAAGGCCTACGCAACTCGCGTTGGCGCAGGTCCGTTTCCATCAGAATTACTTGATGAAGAAGGTGGTGTTAATGAAATTGGTCAATATTTAGCCGATAAAGGTCATGAAGTCGGTGCAACAACAGGACGTGATCGTCGTTGTGGTTGGTTAGATATGGTTGCTTTAAACCGTGCCTGTTGGGTGAATAGCATTACTGGATTATGTTTAACCAAACTTGATGTATTGGATGGCCTAAAAACGATTCGTTTATGTATTGGCTATGAGCGTGATGGGGTAGCCGTTGATGTATTGCCACTGAGTGCTGATGAATTTGAAGGTTGTGAACCACAATATATTGATATGCCGGGTTGGAGTGAATCTACTTTAGGCATTACCGAATTTGATAAATTGCCTACCAATGCACAGGCCTACATCAATAAAGTTGAAAGCTTAGCTGGTGTGCCAATTGATATTGTATCTACGGGGCCGGATCGGGTTGAAACTATTGTTCGTCGGGATTTGTTTGCGCTGTAGCCTATAGATAGGCTTCCGTTGTCCCTGAGCTTGTCGAAGGGTGTGTTGATTAAGCTGGTTCGACAAGTTCACTATGGATAACTAACTCTGTTTTGATACACCAGAATAAATCGCTGAATAATCGGTATCAGCTAAACCTTGTTGTAAGGTTTTATCTAATAATTTATTGATGCCTTCCAGTGCACAGGTTTCTAAGTTTAGCTGTTTAGCAACCGTTAAAAATAGTCGAGTATCTTTGGCTAAGTGTTTGGTGGGGAAATTTGGATTAGCAAAATCACGCTGTATCATTCGGTCGAGTTTTTTATCGAAGGTTGGAGCATAAAGAGCACTGTCCCGAACAATTTTCATAAACTGTTCAGTAGCAACGCCTTGGTTTTCCACTAGAGCCAAACTTAATGCAAAACTTGAGGTTAGGCCTGCAATCAATTGATTAATAGCTAGTTTAACGGTAGACCCTTGGCCTATAGCTCCAATATGTTGCGGATCGTTCCCGATTATTTTCAAGAGTGGTAATGCGGTTTGATAATCATCATTATTGCCGCCAGCCATCAAAATTAAACTGCCCGATCTGGCCTCTGGCAGGCTACCTAATACCGGACATTCTAAATAAAATCCTTGATAGTCAGTAATCCGTTTGGCGAGAGCGCGAGATTCATCCGGTGCAATCGTGCCCATTTGGATAATCATTTTGCCGATGAAGGTATCAGGTTCGATACTATCGAGAACGGTATTAATTGCATCGGCATCACTGAGCATTAAAAGAGAAAAATCACTGGCTTTAATGGCATCTTGCGCAGAGCTTGCAATAAGCGCACCTCGTTGTTGTAAATTCACGGTTTTTTCAGGGCTGCGATTAAATACTGTTAATTGGTGATTTTGTGTAAGAAGATGTTCGCCTAAAGCTTGCCCCATCAATCCTGTCCCTAATAATGATATGTTCATAAATGGCTTAACCTACGAAGAAAATACAAAAAAATGACTATGGCATAGAAGCATAGCGCGTAGTGGGATAGAATATACCGTTAATTCTAAAGTAGAAACAGGGGAAATCCGTGTACAAGAAAAACATGACCATTGCTGGTTTTGATGATGAGTTGTTTCAAGCTATTGAGGCCGAGAACCAGCGTCAGGAAGATCATATTGAATTGATTGCATCTGAAAACTACACCAGTCCCCGTGTTATGGCAGCTCAAGGCTCCTCTTTAACTAATAAATATGCTGAAGGTTAT
>JAUXFA010000176.1 GCA_030620285.1 Piscirickettsiaceae bacterium | reverse complement strand
GGTCGTTGTAACAAATATTTAGATTGTGTGTCTTAGATAGTATTTATGTAACCAATATTTAGATAATATGAATGGTAGTTTAACTACGAAGAATCAAAGGATAAAAATATGAATCATTTGTCTGCTCAGTTTGTTGATTTTTTAATTACTGCTATGGAGGTACTTGCTGCACTGTTCATATTGGTATTAGGGCTGGTCGTATTATGGGTCGTCGTAACCTATGTAATCGATGTTACTCAGACCCAGCAAACTATTCGACGAAATTATCCCGTTATCGGTCGTTTTCGTTATCTTTTTGAACATATAGGTGAATTCTTCCGCCAGTACTTTTTTGCAATGGATCGCGAAGAATATCCGTTTAATCGTGCGCAACGTTCTTGGGTTTATCGAGCCTCAAAAGATGTGGATAGTACGGTTGCCTTTGGTTCTACAGACAATATAAATGGTGCAGGCCGGGTTTTATTTGTAAATTGTGCCTTTCCAACTCTGGGTGACGATGCCGTACCGCCTATACCGGTAACGGTTGGAGAAAATTGCAAACATCCGTATACAACAGATTCAATCATTAATATTTCAGGTATGAGTTTTGGCGCTATCTCTCAACCGGCAGTGCAGGCCTTGTCTGCTGGTGCTAAAGAAGCGGGATGCTGGATGAATACAGGGGAGGGTGGGTTGTCACCTTATCACCTTGAGGGCGGAGCAGATATTGTCTTTCAGATTGGTACCGCAAAGAATGGTGTGAGTGATTTGGATGGTAACCTTGATGATGACAAGCTTGCCGAGATAGCGGCGCATCCCGAAGTTAAAATGTTTGAAATTAAAATGAGTCAAGGTGCGAAACCAGGAAAAGGTGGGATCTTACCGGGTGAAAAGGTGACTGAAGAGATTGCTAAGATCAGAGGCATTGAAGTGGGTAAAGATGCAATGAGTCCTAACCGTCATCCTGATATTAGTAGTTTTGATGATTTACTTGATATGGTCAATCGAATCCGTAAGGTTACCGGTAAGCCGACCGGTTTTAAAATGGTTGTTGGAGCACCTAGCCAGCTAGATCATCTATTTTCTACTATTCGTAATCGTGGTTTAGAGGTTGCCCCTGACTTTATTACAATCGATGGTGCTGAAGGTGGCACGGGTGCTGCACCAATGGCATTAATAGATTCTGTTGGGATGTCAATTCGTGAAAGCTTGCCGATTGTAGTTGATAAGTTGAAACAATATGGTCTTCGGGAGCGGATCAGAGTCATTGCTTCAGGAAAATTGATTACACCAGGTGCGGTGGCATGGGCATTATGTGCTGGTACTGATTTCATTACCAGTGCTCGTGGATTTATGTTTTCATTAGGCTGTATTCAGGCTTTGCAATGCAATAAAAACACGTGTCCAACGGGTATTACAACTCATGATCCAAAATTTCAACGAGGTTTACATCCTCAAACTAAGGCAATACGAGTAACAAGCTATGTTACAAATATGGTTAAGGAGGTTGGGATTATCGCCCATTCATGTGGAGTGAAAAATCCACGTGCTTTAAATCGTAGTCACGCTCGGATTGTGACCGGTAATGGAACAGCAATTGGAATGGATGAGCTATATCCTGATTTAGAGCCCATCAAGGAGTAACAACTAATGGCAATTAGCACAGGATTGATGTTATTGGCTTTGATGTTACTGGTGGCTTTGTTACTTAAGCCTATAGCAGCAAAATATAATATTCCTTTTGCTGGATTACTGGTTGCAACTGGTTTTGTTGGTAGTGAGATCCTGGTTTATTTTGGTGTCGATACCGGTGTCCGCTATGACTCCTTCCATGATCTGATTCTATTTGTTTTTCTGCCATTATTGATTTTTGAAGCAGCATTTAAAATTGATGCTAGTCAGCTACTGAAACATCTGGTGGTTATCCTATTTTTTGCTATACCTGTGATGCTGTTATCTACCTTTGTGGCCGCTACCATGGTTTATTACGGCATTGGCCATCCGACAGGATTTCCGTGGATTGCAGCCTTATTAACTGGTGCCTTGTTGGCAGCAACAGATCCCGTTGCAGTGCTGGAAATAATGCGAAAGTCTGGCGTGCCGGAACGATTGTGCATATTACTAGATGGAGAAGCTTTATTTAATGATGCCACCGCTATTGTTACCTTTAGTATTTTTCTTTATATCGCCCAACATCCAATGGAAGATATATCATTGTTAGATGCTGGTCTGCGCTTTATGGTGGTATTTTTTGGAGGCAGCATCATTGGTCTATTTATAGGCTTTGGCTTTTTATTTCTATCGCGGATATTGCACGAATATATACAACAAGCCATCGTAACGTTAATTGCAGCTTATATTTCGTATTTGGTTGCTGAATCAGTACACGTCTCGGGTGTGATGTCAGTATTAGTGGCAGGATTAGTATTAGGACGCGTGATTCATCATGATTTTAAAGATCATGAAAAACGTAGTTTTGTTGATGATTTTTGGAGTTTTAATGTTTACGTGGCAGAAGCGATTATGTTTCTGTTAATGGGAGTCACCATAACCGTGGGTATGTTCACCGATAACTGGTTAGCGATGTTAATTGGTATTGCAGCGGTATTGATTGCGCGAGGTGTTGGCGTATTTGGTGGCGCACCATTGATCTCCTTATTGCCAGGTGTTGAACGGATACCGGTTGGATATCAACAAATAATGTTTGTAGGTGGTTTACGTGGCGCAGTTACGCTAGCCTTAGCCTTGTCTTTACCGCTAGAGTTGGACTATTGGTGGACAGTGCAGTCTATAGCCTTTGGTGTAGTATTATTTACTTTATTCGTACAAGCGCCAGTAGTTGGCCCACTATTAAAAAGACAAGCTTTAGATAACAAAAAGTCTTAATTAGAAACGTTACTAACAAAGCCCCAAGCTTTGGATTTGTAATGATTGTGATTAGGTTTACGTTTAATATATTGCAAATAGAATTAGGACTTTTATCCCTTGTGGCATTATCATTTCACTTTTTATCGTTGAGCATAGTCTCAGTGTTATTTTTATTGGTTAACTAGAGAAAAATAGAGGAAGAAATGAAAGCGGAACAAAAAATCCTGCCGGATGCACAAAGTCTGATTGAAGCAGCTACCGAACAATTTGTCACTACAGCACGATCAGCGATTGCCAAGCGCGGGGTATTCCATGTGGCATTAGCTGGTGGTTCTACCCCAAAAGGTTTGTATCAGAAATTAACTACATCACCCTATGTGGAACAAGTTGACTGGTCACGAGTGCATTTGTATTTTGGGGATGAACGCTGCGTGTTACCTACTCATGATGATAGTAATTTCAAAATGGCACGTGAAGCGATGATTGATCATATTCCTATTCCTCAGGACAATGTTCACCGCATGCCAACTGAAAATGGAGATGCAGCGGATGTGGCGATTAGTTATGCACGTACAATGGAAGAAACATTGCAGGGTGAGCCTTTAGATTTGGTTCTTTTAGGTTTGGGGCCTGATGGCCATATTGCTTCATTATTTCCGGGTACGGATGCTTTGGATGCCACTGAGACTTTAACTACCAGTTTGTATGTTGAGAAGTTTGAATCATGGCGGGTAACAATGACTTATTCTGTGATCAATGCTGCCAGACAAGTGATAGTGTTTATTGGCGGCGAAGCAAAAGCAGCAATTGTTAAAGATATTACTACTGATGCAGTGCAAGGTCTGCCAGTACAACGTCTAGCTCCCCAAGGTGAATATTACTGGTACATGGATGCTGCTGCTGCAGGACAATAAAAAATGCGCCATTTGTTAGCAGTAGATATTGGCGGCACCAAAACGTTATTTCAGTTAAGTTCTGAACAGGGCGATGTGATACTTGAGCAAAGTTATGTCAGTCAGAATTTTTTCAGTTTTGACCTAGTATTAGCTGAATTCTTAAATCAACAACGCATTCAGGGCTATGTAATTGATAGCACTTGTTTTGCAG
>JAUXFA010000041.1 GCA_030620285.1 Piscirickettsiaceae bacterium | reverse complement strand
GACCGCTTGGCCTCCGACTTTGAGGGTGAACGTAGTTCCAATACTAAATGGGTTGCAGGCATTAGACTTTGGTTTTAATAAAGCCTTCGCATGACGTCTTCACCAGCCTTTATATATGATTATCATCTATAAATATAAATATTTATAATTTACAGTTATAAGTGTTGATCGCATATAATAGTCGTCCAATTATTTAGTTCGAGATAGTAAATGTACCAATACGATCACTATGATCAGGCGATGATTGATCAACGGGTAACACAGTACCGCGATCAAACGCGCCGTTTTTTAGCGGGAGAGCTGACTGAAGAGCAGTTCCGACCTTTACGATTAATGAATGGTCTTTATGTGCAAATTCATGCGCCCATGTTACGGGTGGCTATTCCGTATGGCTTAATGTCTTCAAAACAAGTGCGTAAAATAGCCGATATTTCCCGTCGTTATGATAAGGGTTATGTGCATTTTACAACGCGACAAAATTTCCAATTAAACTGGCCCGCATTAGAAACGGTGCCTGATATTTTGGCAGAGCTAGCATCTGTGCAAATGCATGCTATTCAAAGTAGTGGCAACTGCATTCGTAATACCACTTCAGACCAGTTAGCTGGTGTTCATGCTGGAGAGCTTGAAGATCCACGTCCGTGGTGTGAGATCATTCGTCAATGGTCAACATTCCACCCAGAATTTGCCTACTTACCACGTAAATTCAAGATTGCGGTTATCGGCAATAATGAAGATCGTGCGGCAACACAATTACATGATATTGGTGTGCATTTAGTCAAAAACCATGAAGGTGATATTGGTTTTGAAGTGCTGGTCGGTGGCGGTTTAGGGCGAACACCTATTTTAGGTAAGCAGATTCGGCCCTTCCTAGAAAAGAAAGATTTATTATCTTATTTAGAAGCTATTCTACGAGTCTATAATCGCTTAGGTCGGCGTGATAATAAATATAAAGCACGGATTAAGATTACTGTTCGTGAACATGGTATTAATCATATTCGTGAATTAGTTGAAGCGGAATGGGTACAAATTCGTAAGCAACTTGAGTTAGACAAAAAAGAGATTGATAGGGTAAAACAATACTTCACGGAGCCTGATTATGATGTGACTGCGGGTGATGATACCAGTTTTGAACAGATGCAAGCAGAAAATGCAGGTTTTGCTCGTTGGGTAACACAAAACGTAGTTGATCATAAAATTGCGGGTTATAAGATCGCCTATATTTCATTAAAATCACCGACGAGTCCACCGGGTGATGTCAGCGCTGAACAATTAGATATCATTGCTGATTTGGCCGATGAGTTTAGTTTAGGTGAAATTCGGTCAACACATAATCAGAATTTGTTATTAAGTGATGTTAAACAGGCTGATTTATATGCCTTATGGTGTCGCCTTGAAGCTGATAATTTGGCAACGGCGAATATTAATACCTTAACGGATATGATTTGTTGTCCGGGTTTGGATTTTTGTGGTTTGGCTAATGCCACCTCGATTCCGTTAGCGAAAGAAATTAATGAACGTTTTGATGATTTGGATTATTTATATGATTTGGGTGATATCAAAATTAAACTGTCAGGTTGTATGAATGGCTGTGCACATCAAAGTGTCGGTCATATTGGCATTTTGGGTGTCGATAAAAAAGGCGAAGAGTGGTATCAATTCACGCTTGGGGGTAGTTCAGAAGAAGATGCGTCTATAGGTGAGCGTTTAGGCCGAGCCATCCCTAAAGATCAAGTTGTCGATACTGTGGTTACACTAATAGATGTATTTAAAGAGCTTCGTCATGAAGATGAGTTATTTTTGACAACGGTTCGCCGAGTAGGTGTTGATCCCTTTAAGGAGCGAGTTTATGCAGATAATTAAAGATCGACAGATCGTCGAAGACAATTGGCTGCATTTAGACGATGAGGCGGAATTAGTTAATGGAAATGTGACTGTTTCTTTAGCGCGTTGGCAAGCCGAACATGATCTGTTAGTTGAGCATGAGGGTGAGTTAGGTTTGCGTTTAAGTGGCGACGATCCGCTAGAAGAAATTGTGCCTGATTTAGCTCATTTTTCGTTAATGGTGCTGGTTTTTCCTAGCTTTCCTGATGGTCGCTGTTATTCGTTTGCACGATTGTTACGAGATCGTTATGGTTATGAAGGTGAGATCAGAGCGCAGGGTGATATCTTGCATGATCAACTGTTTTATATGACGCAGTGCGGCATCAATAGTTTTGAAATGGCTAAGCCCGATCAAATGGAATCGGCATTAGTCGCCTTTGATGACTTTAGTGAAAGTTACCAAACTACAGTATTGAAACCGGAACCACTTTACCGACGTCGATAAAGTATAAATTTCATTCATGGTGAGTCTTTCGACCCTGCTCAGGAGAGCCCTGCTGAATTATGAACACACCCTTCGACAAGCTCAGGGCAAACGGAGTTTACGGCAAAAATAAGCGAAAAGGCTGATGTACATGGTGTAAACTCGCCTATTTAGAATGTTTCTAGTTTGCATGATAAAAATATTTTTCATCAGCAGCGTTATAAATAAAGGCTCATAGTGAATGGCAGTTTATGCAATAGGCGATATTCAAGGCTGCTTTGATGAGTTATTAAAACTACTAGCATTACTTCAGTTCGATCATCAAAAAGATCAAGTTTGGCTCGCTGGCGATTTGGTTAATCGAGGTCCTAAATCTGCTGAAGTCCTTCGTTTTGCTATGGAGCATAAGAATAGCGTTAAGGTGGTATTAGGCAATCATGATCTCCATTTATTGGCCACCGCCGTAGGTATCAACGAACATCGCCACCGAATGGATACAATGGAATCGGTATTGGATGCCAAGGACCGTAATGAATTGATCACTTGGTTAAGGCATCAACCGTTATTTCATCATGATAAGGCTTTGGGATTCAGTATGGTGCATGCGGGTCTGCCTCCACAATGGTCACTGAAAAAAATCAAAAAAAGAGCGGCAGAAGTTGAGACAGTATTACAAGGCGAACATTGGCAAGACTTTTTCAAACATATGTATGGTAACAAGCCAGATGTATGGTCCAAGAAGCTTAAGAGCTGGGACAGGTTACGCTATATTACAAATTGTTTTACTCGCTTACGCTATTGTCACAAAGGGGGGCGTTTGGCACTCAAATTTAAGGGCGAACCGAAAGACAAACCGACGGGACAATTTCCGTGGTTTGAGATGGCTAACCGTAAAACGAAAAAAGATAAAATTGTTTTTGGTCATTGGTCGACCTTGGGAACAGGACAATACGGCAATGTGTTTTCTCTAGACAGTGGTGCGGTGTGGGGAGAACAGTTAACAGCCGTGCGAATTGATAAAAAGCCATATCAATGGTTTGTTGTTGATGCTGATCCAGCAGGCTTGCCACATGCAAAAAATAAGTAAATCGTTTCACTTTATAAATGTGAAGACGGACACGTTAGGCATAACTATAATAAACAAAGTACAATAGTTGTACTTTTCATATCTCGGAATTTTTAAATAACCATGAGTAATATCACAACATTTTCTGGCGACTTTTCAGCCCAAGGCTTAAAAGTAGGGATTGTCGCTGGCCGATTTAATGACTTTATTGTTGATAAATTAATTTCCGGCGCAATTGATTGCTTGATTCGACATGGTGCCAATGAGGCGGATATTGCGTTAGCCCGTGTTCCTGGAGCGGTAGAAATTCCATTAGCAGTTCAACGGATGGGCCGTACCGGGAAATATGATGCAATTATTGCCTTGGGCGCTGTGATTCGTGGTGGTACACCGCATTTTGAATATGTTGCGGGTGAATGCGCTAAGGGTTTAGGTCAACTGACTTTACAATTGGATATTCCAGTATCGTTTGGGGTGTTGACTGTTGATACTATTGAGCAAGCGATTGAACGTGCAGGTACTAAAGCGGGTAATAAAGGTGCAGAAGCGGCAATGGGTACCATCGAGATGGTTAATGTGCTTCGTCAAATTGAGGGTGCAAAATAATAATGGCAAGAGCTCTACCTCGCTCACATGCTCGTCGAGCAGCTGTTCAAGCTTTGTACCAAGCATTAGTTAATGGCCAAACCACATCGGCAAAAGATGCCTTAGATTTTGTCACCGCTGAAAATTCAGACAAAATAGATATGAATTACTTCACCTTATTGGTTGATGGTGTATCTAAAGAGATGAATACTTTAGATGCTGAACTGGCTTATGCGGTTGATAGAAGTTTGGCAGATATTGACCCTGTTGAAAGTTCAGTACTTCGATTGGCCGTTTTTGAATTTATTCATAGACCCGATATTCCATACCGTGTGGTATTAAATGAAGCGGTGGAATTGGCTAAAGCCTTTGGTGGTGAGAAAGGCCATAAATACGTCAATGGTGTGTTAGATAAGATGGGCTCTAAATTGCGAGCCGTTGAATATAAGTCATCGAAGGCAAAACGAAAAAAATCATAAGGATATCATTTGGCTGCATTGTCCGAATTTTCTTTGATCGAGCGTTACTTCAAACAATTAACACCTCAGCGTGAAGATGTTTTGTTGGGTATCGGTGATGATTGTGCTTTATTGCAGTGTCCTGCCGATCACGTTATTGCAGTCTCCATTGATACCTTGGTTGAAGGTATTCATTTCTTTACTGGCGTTGATCCCGAAAGCTTAGGTCATAAGAGTTTAGCTGTTGGCTTGAGTGATTTAGCCGCGATGGGTGCTACTCCTGCTTGGTTTACCTTAGCGTTAACATTGCCAAAGCTAGATGAAGATTGGTTACACGGTTTTAGTCAAGGTTTAGCTAATCTAGCCAAACAATATGATATTCAATTGGTCGGTGGTGATACAACTAAGGGGCCGTTGGCTATTAGCATTCAAGTCCATGGTTTTGTCGAAGCTAATAAGGCGATACAGCGTAGTGGAGCTCAATTGGGTGATATGATTTATGTGTCGGGTTGCCTAGGAGATGCCGGTGCAGCATTAAGACTACAATCAAATCAATGGAATGATGAAATCTTAAATGAACAAGATAGAGTTTATTTACAGCAACGGTTGGAACAACCCAATCCACGAGTACAATTAGGACAAGAATTAGTGGGGCTCGCATGTGCTGCGATTGATATTTCTGATGGCTTATTAGCTGATTTGGGACATATAACTGAAAAAAATGGTATGGGAGCGCGATTAGATTTAACGAAATTACCCTTATCGTCGGCACTATCAAAAATAAATCAACAACTGGCACAGGTGTTTGCATTAGAATCTGGAGATGATTATGAATTATGTTTTATTGTTCCTTCTCAACACTTTGCTGAAGTTGAACAACGATTTAAAGGACAAGTCACTCGGATCGGTATGATCACGGATGATGACGGTATTTATTATATTGATGATAACGATAATTTAATTGAACTGAAGGGCATAGGTTATGACCACTTCATTAATTAATTTTCGTGAATTATTAAAAAGACCTGTTTGTTTTCTGGGTTTGGGTTTTGGTTCAGGATTAGCTCCAAAAGCTCCTGGTACATTTGGCACATTGGCGGCGTTACCTATTTACTGGTTAATGCAGGATCTAGCGTTGCTGATCTATTTATTGCTAACGGTAATTGCTTTTATTGTGGGTATTTGGATTTGCCAAAAATCAGCAGATTGGTTGGGAAAAGACGATCCCTCAGCAGTAGTATGGGATGAAATTGTCGGTTATTTAGTGACTATGATTGCAGCACCAACCGGTTGGCAGTGGATGATTATTGGTTTTATATTATTTCGATTTTTTGACATTTTAAAACCATGGCCTATTAGTTGGGCAGATAAAAACCTACATGGCGGCCTTGGCATTATGGTTGATGATGTCATGGCCGGACTGTGTGCATTAGTAATATTACAGGTGCTATTTATTGCGATGTAGATGAATTAGGTATATTTAACTAACGTTTAATTTTGATAAGGATATCAAATATGAACAATAAAGGACTCACTCTGATCGAACTGATGGTCGTTATCGCGATCATCGGCATTCTGGCTTCATTAGCCGCCCCCTCTTTTAATACAATACTTCGTCAGCAAAAAGTGATTGGTGAAGCTAATTTACTATTTTCCTTGGTCTATATCGCACGAAGCGAAGCCATCAAACGAAATGGTGTCGTGACTATTTGCAAAAGTACTGATGCCGTTCAATGTGGCGGTTTATGGTCAGATGGTTGGATTGTATTTGAAGATAACAATAGTGATGGTAGTCGAGATGTTGGCGAACCTTTAATAAGTTCTGGTTTAATCCGTGATGATTATCAATTGAGCTGGAGTGCCTTTGGTTCTAATAACTATATTCGATTTACATCCCGAGGTTTAACGTTATCGCAAAATGGCACATTTAAGTTATGCCCGAATGATGGGGATATTCGTTTTGCTAGAGCCGTGGTGATAAGCAAAACTGCCCGAGTTCGCCTCACTAAAGATACTGATGGTGATGGTATCTATGAAGATGCCAATGACAATAATTTAACGTGCAATTAAATCATTTACCTATTCCAGCAAGCCTCATCGTTACCGCCTGCAGTGAATTGATCACTACTATTTAATACAAAACTACCACAGTCATCCGTATTTTGATTTGCTTTAGTGGTTGGTGCTGCGGTTGCGATATAAGTTGAAGGCACACCGCCGGAAGTATCCACAGGTACAACTGTAATACTATAATAGCCATCGGAGGAGATATAAGGATTTGGAAAACTCATTTCCACAAGTGTGCCATAATCAGGATTATTCGCTCGGTATTTTTCTTCGGCCATTTGCACATTAAACAATGCTGTTTTGCCATCAGCACGGCGAGCTTGTTTTGCATAATCTTGGTAGGCTGGTAGTGCGATGGCTGCCAATACTCCAATGATCGCAACGACAATCATCAATTCTATTAATGTAAAACCCTTCATTTTCATAGTTTGTAACCTTAATAAATAACCTTTATAGGCCAACCATAAACTAAATATTTCAGTACGTCATCTCAAAAATGAGTAATATGTCACAGAATGAGTAATAATAGTACTTAAGTACACTATGAAAACTTATTCGAGAAGGAATATACTTAAGCAAAATCAAAAGGAACGTGGTGTGCGAATGAGGCAAAAAGGTTTTACCTTGATAGAATTGATGATTACAGTTGCTGTGCTAGGGGTATTAGCTGCAATTTCATTGCCGTCATTTCAATCCATTATCGAGAAAAGGCGCCTGGTTGGCGCAGCCGATAATTTGACTGCGGCTCTTCAATATGCTCGCTCTGAGGCTATTAAACAGAATCAAACGGTTCGTTTTCAATTTAATACAGCGTCATGGTGTGTTGGCGTTGATGATGACCTTGGATCTGATTGCGACTGCACTACTCCTTCAACCTGTACCATTGATACCGTGCAAAAAATCGTATCAGGCTCAGATTATCCTAATGTAGATTTAGCTGTTGCTCCTGAATTTAATGATATATATATCGATTTCGACCCTCGGCAAGGTTTGCCGAATGATAGTGGGATATTTGCAGGAGGCGACTTTACGCTAGATATTAACGGTCAGTCTAAGAAGGTTTGTTTAAATGTTATTGGTAGGATAAAAATAATTGACGGAGCAGCCGCATGCAATTAGCCAATAAACAATCTGGAATAACGCTCATTGAGATGATGATTGCGATGATATTGGGTTTATTAGTGACGGGCACTATCCTCACTATTTTTGTTAGTAATGTGAAATCCAGTGTTGAAAATACCAGGATGATTCATTTAAATCAGGAACTACGAACTGTTGTCGGCTTTATGGCGGACGAGCTGAAACGAGCAGGCTATTCTGCTGATCCGACAATCTCAGATTTTATTGATGGTTGGAATACCTCTACCGCGGGTTGTGTCTTGTATGCATATGATGTTAATGGCGATGGAGCATTAGATGTCTCTGGTGCGGAGAATTTTGGTTTTAGGTTAAATAACCAAGAAATAAAATGGGGTACAGATGCCGATGCTTGTAGCGATATTACTCAGCCTATTACAGACGTTAATACGGCGAGAATATCAACATTCACATTAACACCATCAACCATCACTACAAGTGGCAGTGTTCAAGTGCGACATCTTGAAGTGGTGATAGTCGGTGAAACAGATTTAAACCCTGATACAGCCTCTCGAAGAATAGAAGAAACTATCCGAGTACGTAATGAAGATGCAGATTAAGGAGTGTGTTTATGAATAATAAAATGATCAAATCTTCAAAAAACCAACAAGGCGCGGCTGTTTTATTGGTCTCCGTTATCTTATTGATAGCCGTGACACTTATTGTAATTTATGCAACAAAAGTAGGCGTGCAAGATCAGCGTATTTCGGGTAATGAAGTCCGCCATAAAGAAGCCTTTGCCAATGCAGAAGCTGGTTTAGATGAAGCTGCGGCTCATTTACGAGCTAATCCGATGTTACATAATAAAGATAATAGTGATGGATGGGTGAGTTGTGGTGTTATTACTGACT
>JAUXFA010000016.1 GCA_030620285.1 Piscirickettsiaceae bacterium | reverse complement strand
TCATCTTGAACAGCAAGGTGAACTAAAACGCATTAATATTGAAGTTGATCCAATACTGGAGATGACGGAAATTTGTGATCGGGTATTACGTGCTGGCGGCCCAGCACTATTGTTTGAAAATCCCAAAGGCAGCGATATCCCCGTTTTAGCAAATTTATTCGGTACAGCACATCGAGTGGCGATAGGGATGGGAGAAGACTCAGTTGAATCACTACGAGAAGTGGGCCAACTATTAGCTTATTTAAAAGAGCCAGAGCCACCCAAAGGGATGAAAGATGCTTGGCAGAAAATGCCGATCTTCAAACAAGTGTTGAATATGGCACCTAAAATCGTCAAATCAGCAGCATGTCAGCAACAAATAATTGAGGGTGATGATATTGATTTAAGCCAATATCCGATTCAACTTTGCTGGCCAGAAGATGTGGCACCCTTGATCACATGGGGATTAGTCGTCACCCAAGGCCCACATAAACCTCGGCAAAACATGGGTATTTATCGGCAACAAGTGATTGGTGAAAATCGGGTCATTATGCGCTGGTTATCACAACGTGGTGGTGCTTTAGACTTTAAAGAATGGCAGCAAACACATCCTGGCGAAGCTTTTCCTGTGAGCGTGGTATTAGGGTGTGATCCAGCGACAATTTTAGCGGCGGTGACACCCATTCCAGATAATTTGTCGGAATATGCCTTTGCAGGCTTATTACGTGGTTCTAAAACAGAGCTAGTGAAATGTATTGGCAATGATCTGCAAGTGCCTGCCAGTGCCGAAATTGTGCTAGAAGGTTTTATTTATCCGGATGATATAGCGGATGAAGGGCCGTATGGTGATCACACTGGTTATTATAATGAGACCGACAGTTTTCCAGTATTCACCATTGAACGAATAACGCAGCGTAAAGATCCTATTTACCACAGTACTTATACCGGTCGGCCACCTGATGAGCCTGCGATACTAGGTGTTGCTTTAAACGAAGTATTTGTACCAATTTTGCAAAAACAATTCCCTGAAATAGTGGACTTTTATTTACCACCGGAAGGCTGTTCATATCGCATGGCAGTCGTGAGCATGAAAAAACAATATGCTGGTCATGCCAAGCGTGTGATGATGGGTGTGTGGTCATTTTTGCGTCAGTTTATGTATACCAAGTTTGTCATTGTGGTCGATGATGATGTCAATGTGCGAGATTGGAATGATGTCATTTGGGCGATTACAACACGCATGGATCCTGCTCGCGATACGACGTTAATAGAAAATACGCCGATAGATTATCTTGATTTTGCCTCGCCTGTTTCTGGCCTAGGATCAAAAATGGGCATGGATGCAACTAATAAATTGCCTGGTGAAACGGATCGAGAGTGGGGCCGACCAATTGAACGTGATTCAAATGTGGTCGCACACATTGATGAATTGTGGGATTCATTGGGACTAGAGGATAAATAATGATGAGAATGTTACATACCATGTTACGAGTGGGTAATTTAGAACGTTCTATACAGTTTTATACTGAAGTGCTGGGAATGAAAGTTTTACGTCGGGAGGAATATCCGGATGGGGAGTTCAGTCTAGTCTTTGTTGGATATGGTGATGAAGGATCTAACACGGTATTGGAATTGACCTATAACTGGGGTACAGATAATTACAATTTAGGAAATGCCTTTGGTCATATTGCCATTGCAGTATCTGATGCAACAGCTGCTTGTGATGAAATCAGAAAACGGGGTGGCAATGTTGTAAGGGAAGCTGGGCCGATGATGCATGGTACGGTGGTTATTGCCTTTGTAGAAGATCCTAATGGTTATAAAATTGAACTCATTGAGCGAGATTAATAAATAGCTTAAATCAATTGATCAAATGGTAAATAGACGAAATTTAGTATTGCCAAGCCGATAACTACTACAATGCTTATTTGCGTGCCGAGAACACGTCCAGGCATATTATTTTTAAGTAAACCGTGACTGTGTATGATTCGACCTATAATGAAAGTGATACCAATACAGTGAATGAGTAATTTGGGCGCGTTATTAAATTCAAGCAAGCCTAATAAAATTAATACAATAGGAATGCATTCAGTGGCATTCGCATGAGCTCGGATGGCAATTTTAAGTGCTTTATGACCACCATCTCCATAGCGAACTTTGTATTGTCTTCGCAAACCGATAACAGTGAAAGAAAGCTTAATGATGAGTAATCCGCAGATGGCGCCATATAAAGCGGTGACCATATTAATTACAGTCCACCAGTATTAGTGTCCACCCATTTTTCGCCATCTTGCCGAGTTTCTTTTTTCCAAAAAGGGGCTTTATGTTTGAGCTCTTCAATTAACCAGCTACAAGCATCTAATGATGCACGACGATGGGCTGACCAACAAGCAATAAGCACGATTGGATCAGCAGGATTAATTTCTCCAACGCGGTGAACAATTAAGACATCCAGTAAACCCCACTTTTGTTTAGCTTCACTTTCGAGTTTATCTAAATAATGTTGCGTCATTGCAGGGTAATGTTCCAGCTGCATCCGTGAAACATCTTCATTATCATTAAAGTCACGCATGGTGCCGATAAATGTTGCAGTTGCACCAAATTGATTGGCTAAATTAGATTGTTGTTGATGCGCAGTGATGGACTGCCATGGGTCAAAAACAAGTTCAGCAATACGGGCGACCATCTTAGCCGCCGGTTACTGGCGGGAAGAAAGCGACTTCATCACCATCATTGATTGGACTATCAAATTGGGCGTATTCGAGATTAACCGCCACCAGAACATTAACGGGGCGTTCTGTTTTATTAGTCGCAATATCCCAAACATCGCCAGCAGTTGCTACACTATTAACCCGAGTTTCGCTGATGCCAAGAGTTTCACGAAGACTGGCAAAGAATTTGACTTGAATGCTCATGATGATTTTTTCTGTCAGTTCAAAGATTACAGGATACCATTTTAGATGACTGAATTAACGCATTTTAATCAAGCCGGTGAAGCCCATATGGTGGATGTTGGTAATAAAGAGGTAACCAAGCGTGTTGCGGTTGCTGAAGGCCAAATCATGATGTTGGAAAACACCTTGGATTTGATTAAACAAGGTAATCACAAAAAAGGCGATGTATTGGGTGTTGCTCGTATTGCAGGGATCATGGCCGCGAAAAAAACATCAGATTTAATTCCATTATGCCATCCATTAGCATTGACAAAAGTAACAGTTGATTTCAAAATCCTGCAAGATGAAGTGGCAATACAATGTCGAACTCAAGTGGAAACTAGCGGTCAAACAGGTGTTGAAATGGAAGCATTAACGGCAACACAAATTGCATTATTAACGGTTTATGATATGTGCAAAGCGGTTGATCGAGGCATGATTATGACGGATATTCGGCTGCTCGAAAAAACCGGTGGAAAATCAGGTCATTGGGTAAGAGAACTATAGAGATTTTAGTGTTAAAGATGAAAAACATTATTGCAGGCGTCGCCTTGTTTGCCATGACTGTTCCTGCTGTCGCTGTTGAGCATTTAAAATTATCAACGACCACCAGTACCGATAATTCAGGTTTGTTGTCAGTATTACATCCCGCATTTGAAGCAAAATATGGTGCCACGATTGATGTGATTGCCGTCGGTACAGGCAAAGCATTAAAAATTGGCAGTCATGGTGATGTTGATGTGGTATTTGTACATGCGCCGGCGGCGGAACTAAAATATATATCACAAGGTGATTTTATTGATCGAAAAGCGGTGATGCATAATGATTTTGTGATCATCGGCTCAGAGAGTGATCCGGCGGACATTAATGGTGCAAGCTCTGCTAGCCAAGCCTTGCAACGAATTGCGAATGCTAAGGCGGAATTTATTTCTCGAGGAGATGATTCTGGAACCCATAAAAAAGAAAAATATTTGTGGGATAAGGCTGACATTAAACCGCAGGGCGACTGGTATCTAAATATTGGTCAAGGCATGGGGGCGGTTTTAAATATGGCCAATCAAAAACAGGCTTATACGCTCACTGACCGAGGTACACTGATTGCCTATGCCGGCAAGATCAATATGCAATTACTTTTCCAAGGTGATGAGGTGTTATTTAATCCCTACCACGTAATGGCAGTGAACCCAGCCAAACATAGCCATGTAAATTATGGTTTAGCGACAAAGTATATTGATTTTGTAACGGGCGATGAAGGTCAAACTATTATTAATGAATACCGCTTATCTAATCAGCAATTGTTTTATGGTGATGCGGCTAAGAAATAATTATCAAAAAGCATGGTAGCTAGGGCCAATCGTCGACCCTAGCCATCAATATTATCTAGAAAAAGCTTATTGCATTTCTTCCATTAAATCTGTTGCTTTTTCTTTCAATGCATCCATATCCATTTCTGATGATGTGCTTTCTACAGCTTCAGTAGTCGCTTCAGTTGAAACCGCGTCCATATCAACGGTTGATGCAGCATCATCCATCGCTACAGCGTCATCAGCCATAGCATCAGTTGCCATTTCTTTCACTTCCTCAGCCATATCGCCAGCGGCTTCAGTTGTGGCATCAACAGCATCACTCGCCATTTCAGCAGTAGCATCAACAGCATCACTCGCCATTTCAGCAGTAGCATCAGCAGCATCACTTGCCATTTCAGCAGTAGCATCGGCAGCGTCGCCTGCCATTTCAGATGCTGTATCTACAGCAACCTCAGTCGCTTCAGAAGCTTGTTCCATAAGGTCTGCGCCACTATCTAAAGCAGAATCAGCTGCATCTTGAGCTTGGTCACAAGCAGAGAGTAATAATACAGAAGAGAATAGTGCAATTGCCGTCATTTTTTTCATAAGTAATTCCTTGTCATTCAAAGTTTAATCGTTAATGTCAATATAACATTGGGTGCGAATTATACGCTGTGTATAGCTTTAATGACAAAAAAACCAATCATCCTTGGTTTAATAACGATCTCAAGTCGATAATGGCGGCATTGGCACGAGAGATATACGAGGCCATTACTAACGAATGATTGGCAAACAAACCAAATCCTCGACCATTCAAAATAAGTGGGCTCCAGACTGCTTCTTGGGTAGATTCCAGTTCACGAATAATTTGACGTACACTCACTAAGGCATTCTTTTTAACAAGGATATCGGAAAAATCATGTTCTACTGCTTTGAGTAAATGAATAAGCGCCCACACGGATCCACGGGCTTCATAAAATACATCGTCAATTTCTGACCACGGTGTTTTGGATACGACCTCCGCAGGTGTCGGCGTAGATTGTTGTGCTGCAGGATCGCCCGCTAGATCGGTATTAACACGCACTTGACCAACACTGGCGCTTAGACGTTGCGATAAGCTCCCGAGACGTTTTTCAGCAATGGCTAACCAATCAGCTAAATTGTCCGCACGAGCATAAAATTGCGCTTCATCTTGTTCAATATTACTAAGCCGAGCAAGATAAGATTCTAAAGCATCAATACCTTTTCGATATTCTCGTTCTGTCGGTGGAAATAACCATGATTCTGAATTGAAATTGAATTGAGGTTCAGCCACGGATAGGTCAGGATCTTCTAAGGATTGAGATTGTGAGCGACTAAGGTCATTTCGTAATGCCCGTGAAAAATCACGAATTTGCACTAAGACTCCGAACTCCCAGTTAGGTATATTGTCCATCCATATTGATGGTGGTGTGACATCATTGCTGAGATAGCCGCCAGATTTATCTAGCAGGGCATTGGCTAGACGAATAAGAGTTGTTGTTGAGGTATAGCCTGTCACAACATGATGTTGCTTAGCGGTAGCAAGTTGAGAAGCATGGGTGACTGGATCAAAATCGCTAGGACTGCGATCCCACCATAACATGATGACGAGGAAAATCAGTGCGATGATAGCAGCACTTGAAGCGACAATTTTTAACAGCCGTCGGCGGCTGGATGAGTCATTAAAATTGTCAAAGACAGTCCAGCTAATATCTTTGCCGCGCTGGATAAATTGTTTGAGAGCCATAGTGTTTTTTATCGTCCTAGATGAGCAAGATTAATGCAGGTAGATTATGCCTTTGAACATGGTATGACAATAACTGACTTAAGATCAATATAACTCCATGCTTGACTTATACAGGTCAAGTTCCGAATAATGTGCGGTTTGCAAAAAAATTTGATGAGGCGGAGGACGCTTTTATTATGACATTGAGAATCGAGATCGAAGATCTTGCCAAGCATTTTGGTGCTATTAAGGCTGTTGATGGCGTGTCATTTTCAGTTAAAAAAGGTGAAGTATTAGGTTTCTTGGGTCCAAATGGTGCGGGAAAATCGACCACCATGAAGATGATTACTGGATTTCTAGCACCAACACGGGGCACTATTCGAGTATGTGGACACGATGTGTTGACCGATCCTATCGCCGGAAAAGCAAGTTTAGGTTATTTACCAGAAGGCGCGCCGGCATATGCCGATATGACACCGGATAGCTTTCTTAGATTTATTGCTGATATTCGTGGTTTAGTTGGTACGGATAAAAAACGGGCGGTTGAATCTGCTGCAGAACGAGCGCGGATCAAACATGTCATGTTCCAGCCAATTGAAACGCTATCCAAAGGCTATAAACGTCGGGTTGGTTTAGCACAAGCGATATTACACAATCCCCCCGTTTTAATTATGGATGAACCTACAGATGGTCTTGATCCAAACCAAAAACATGAAGTAAGAACATTAATTAACGATATGGCTGCAGATAAAGCCATCATCATTTCAACCCATATTTTGGAAGAGGTGCATGCACTCTGCACACGTAATGTATTGATTGCAAATGGTAAAATTAAGTTTGATGGTACGCCAAATGAGTTGGAGTCTATGTCGAGCTACCATAATGCAGTCTGTGTTTCGGTGGCTGATATTGAAGATTCAGTATTATCAGCATTATTGAATGAACTTGCGTTTGTGGCTAATGTTGAACCATTGATTGCAGAACGTGGCTTCCGAGTTTATCCCAAAGATAAACAGCAAATTACCGCTGAGTTATCACAGGCAATTCGGGCGAAAGGTTGGCAAATTGATTCACTGTTTGCTGAGCACGGCCGTTTAGATGAGGTTTTCCGAAACATCACAACACAAGGTGACGTTTAATGAATAATATCTGGTTTATTATGAAACGTGAGCTTAATGGCTATTTTGCGACGCCGGTGGCTTATGTATTCATTATTATTTTCTTATTGCTGACCGGCTTCTCAACCTTCTTTGTGGGCAATTTTTTTGAACGGGGTGAGGCCGATTTATATCCATTCTTTTCGATCCATCCGTGGTTATATATCTTATTAATACCCGCAATTTCAATGCGCTTATGGTCAGAAGAACGTAAAAACGGTTCAATTGAATTATTAATGACCTTACCTGTGTCAGTGTTTGAGGCTGTATTAGGCAAATTTTTGGCAGCATGGGCGTTTACGGGTTTAGCATTGTTGCTCAATTTCCCACTTTGGATAACGGTAAATTATTTAGGCTCGCCTGATAATGGCGTTATTTTTGCCGGTTTTATTGGTAGTTTGTTGATGGCGGGTGGCTTCTTAGCCATTGGTGCCTGTATCTCTGCGACCACTAAAAATCAAGTTATTGCCTTTGTATTAAGTTTAATTGTCAGTTTGATTTTTGTATTAAGTGGTTACGGAATTGTATTGGATTTCTTTAGTAGCTGGGCGCCAACGGCATTGGTTGAGGCCATTAGCTCCTTTAGTTTTCTAACCCATTTTGATGCAATTTCCAGAGGTGTGATTGATATGCGAGATATGCTGTATTTCGCTTCCGTTATCATGATTTGGCTATTTGCAAATGCCATTGTCATTAATGCCCGTAAGGCCGATTAGGAGTTTTAAGAAAAATGAATAAACAACTACTATCGACTACCGGTTTAGTGCTGGCAGTGATTTTATTTTTGTCCTTTAATATTGTGACTAACGGCAATCTAAAATCGGCTCGAGTCGATTTGACGGAAGATAAGTTATATACCTTATCTGATGGCACCTTAAATATTATTGAATCATTAAAAGAGCCAATTGCATTACGTTTTTATTATTCTGATCAGGTTGCTCAAGAATTACCTAGCCTGAAGTCTTATGCGCAACGGGTACAAGAATTATTAGAAGAATATCAACGTGCTTCAGATGGCATGATTGAATTGATTGTGATTAATCCTGATCCGTTCTCAGATAATGAGCAACGCGCCAAGCAATATGGCTTGCAAGGCGTGCCCATCGAAGGTGAAACCGATCCCTTATATTTCGGTTTGGCAGGCAGTAATTTACTTGATGGTGTAGAAAGTATTTCATTCTTTCAACCAGAGAAAGAAGATGTGTTGGAATATGAACTGACAAAATTGGTATACAAGTTATCGAGTTCAAATAAAAAATCGGTGGCGGTTATCGCGGCCAGTGAGTTAGAAATAAACGGCCAGGATTATGACCCATTGAAAGGAGATATACTCTCCGATGATGGTGCTAGACCATGGGCTTTTATGTCAGAACTTCGTCAGTTATTTAATGTGGTATTTTTGCCTAATGATATTCGTCGAATCCCTTCCAGCATGGATGTATTGATCGTTATTCATCCAAAAGAATTTGCCGATACTACCTTATATGCCATTGAGCAGTATGTATTGCGTGGCGGTAAATTAATTACCTTTGTTGACCCTTACTCTGAAAGTGATATTCCGGAGAAAGATCCTGAAAACCCAATGGCAGCAATGGTGTATTCACGTAGTTCCAATATGGCGGAGCTGTTTAAAGTATGGGGATTTGAGCGTGCCAGTGCTGATGTGGTCGCTGATCGTAAAACAGCAATAAAAGTAGATTTTGGGGCGAGGACAGGTAATAAACCGATTGATTATGTATTGTGGCATGCTATTCCGAGTGACCAATTAAATAGTGAGCAGGCTATTACTAGCCAGTTGAAAAAAATTGAAGTGGCCACGGCGGGTTATTTCAAGGTTCTTGACGGAGCGACAACTCAAATTACACCGCTATTCTCTTCCAGTAATGAAGCCATGTTAGTTGATAAACGAGTGGTGCAATTTCGAAATGACCCACTAGGATTGTTGACAAAATATCAGCCTGGAACATTAAGTTATCCCATTGCTCTTAGAGCGAATGGTGCTGCCAAAACGGCATTTCCTAATGGTGTAGTGGGTACCGATGGCAAGATGACAAAACCATCTGGACATTTAATAGAATCGAAACAAGATATTGATGTGATTGCTATTGCAGATGTCGATATGTTGAAAGAACGATTCTGGGTACAATTACAAGATTTTTATGGGGAGCAGATCGCTTATAGCACCTCGAATAATATTGACTTCTTGATTAATGCCATTGATGAAATGTCAGGCAATAATGGTTTGATTAGTGTTCGTTCTCGTGCCGGGTTTTCTCGACCATTTGATCGTGTTTTAGCATTACAACGTGAAGCAGAAAAACGTTACCGCACTCAAGAACGTGAACTGCAAAAAACATTAGATGAAACCAAGCAACTTATTGCCAGAATGCAGGTAGAGCGTAGCGGTAGTGGTGAAGAACTTCTAAATAGTGAACAACAACAAGAAATTGCCGAACATCAAACGATGGTGCACAAAACGCAGCAAAAGCTTCGCGAAGTACAAGGCAATTTACGTAAAGATATTGATGCACTTGATACTCAAATGAAGTTCTTTAATATTGGTTTGGTACCACTGATTGTTGCATTGTTGGCTGTTATTACTGGCTGGATGCGTATTCGTAAACGTACTCAAGGTAGAACGAGCAGTAATACATAAACTGTATATTAGGTTTGTAAAAATTATGATTAAAAAATTAAATAGCCTCACAATTTTATTTATTATCACGGCAGTGATGGTCGTTTTGATGTTGATTACCATTCAACGCCCTGCGGATACCAGTGAAGACTATTCACTATTGTTCCCTGACTTGTATAAACACTTAAGTACGATAGACACCATTACATTTAACAGCTCCCAAGATAAATTTACCTTATCTAAATCGGGTGAAGGTGAAGATTGGTTTGTTAATGAACGCTGGAACCATCTTGCGGATTTTAATTTGGTTAAAAGGGCATTGATTGATCTTGCTGATGCCAAAATTCTTGAACGTAAAACAGCGGATCCGGAACAGTTTTCTCAGTTAGGCGTTGAAGGAGCTGAAGAAGGTGGCTCCTCTATTCATATCACGTTGTTAAGTGGGGATAAAGAAATATCAGGGCTTATTTTAGGTGTTGAGCGTGAAGCGGGTCGAGGTCAAGGAACAAGACGTTTTTATGTCCGTCGAGCAGGCGAACAACGTGCTTGGTTAGCAGAAGGTTATTTGAATATTAATCCACTGATGTTGAACTGGATTAAGAGCGAAGTTATTAATATTGCACGAGAACGTATTGCCCAAGTTAATATTATTCAACCAAATGGTGAGACTGCAACCATTATGAATATTGGCAAAAAAGATAAATTTGGAACGCCGGAAATGATGGCAAAAACAGTCTTTACCTATGAGCAACTTGGTTATGATATAGCCAGCACCTTATATCAACTTCGTATGGAAGATGTGCAACCACTGAGTGATTTTTCACGACAAGGTTCTGAAGTTGTTAATGCCGAATTTATTAGCTTCGATGGTTTAAAAGTGATGACAGAAACTTCTTTTATTGATGGCTTCTATTACACAACATTTCGGGCGGAATATGACGAGTCTGCTATTAAAACACCATCAGCTGATATCGAGGCACTAAACGTGTTGCAAACACCGGCACAGGTGCAGCAGGAGGTCGCAATCATTAACAAGCAATTAGCATCATGGGTATATCGTTTTGGCGGCTTTACCGGCACCAATTTAATGCGAGCAAAAGCCGATATGGTAACCGAAGCCGGTCAGGCTATTCCGATGCCAGCAGATATGATGGGTGTTGCCCCTTAAAGAGCGAGGCGTTTATGATCGTTCTTGCTTCCAGAGTTCGATCAATTCTTGGGTGGAACGAGCAAGATCATCTGATGAAAATTTGGGGATAAATTTATCCGCGCCAACTTTGTCTGCCATTGAGGTATTAAAGTCACCACTCATGGATGAATGCAATAACACTTTGAGGTGTTTCAGGCGCGGGTCTTTGCGAATTTCAACGGTAAGAGAATAGCCATCCATTTCAGGCATTTTTATATCAGAGATCAGCATGGCAATATGATTCTTGATATCAATCCCAGCATCAAGCCATACTTGAAGTTGCTCTAAGGCTTCTTTACCATCACGCACAATAGTGGTATCAACCCCAATTTTCTCCAGATCATCATTACATTATTAATGTATCGGATCATTAGCAAGATGTTTGAGGGAGTAAGCATTGTTAATCAAACAGGCATGT
>JAUXFA010000059.1 GCA_030620285.1 Piscirickettsiaceae bacterium | reverse complement strand
TGTACGAGGTAGTCAATTAGCGAGTGATGGTGCAACTTCATTACCATTATTGACCTTACTGGTGGTAAGCGAGTTTTCATTTTTTGTCACAGCTATTGGCGCTTATATTGGTATTAAAAATATCCCTTCTATCGGCATTAAATCTGTTTATACCCTTGCCACTGTATTGTGTGCTTTATTGTCGTTGCGGTTTTTATTTCTTGGCATAACGCTCTGGCCTCTTTAATTATTTACATGAGTGAATTGCTTTGACTAATAATGACGTTTTACGACGGATCCGCTATACCCTTGATTTGAACGATTCAAAAGTGATCGCTATTTTCGGCTTGGCCGATCTTGTGGTCACACGTGAGCAAATAAGTGGCTGGCTCAAAAAAGATGATGATGCTGATTATAAAAATTGCAGTGATGTGCAATTAGCGACTTTCTTGAATGGTTTGATTAATGAGCGCCGCGGTAAACGGGAAGGTGAACAGCCTAAGCCTGAGAAAAAAATAAATAATAATATTATCTTTAGAAAGCTAAAAATTGCCTTTGATTTAAGAGATGAGGATATTTTAGAGATATTACTATTAGCTGATTTGCGTATTAGTAGACATGAATTAAGTGCTTTTTTCCGTCGAGCAGATCACAAACATTTCCGGCAATGTAAAGATCAAGTGTTGCGTAATTTCTTGCAGGGAATTCAATTAATGTACCGGCCTTCTGAAGAAAAGAAATCAAGTTTTGAATGGTAATGAATCTACTTAAGCATACCCCTAATATTCGTTAAATGAGCCTTACCACGCTGTTGCCGTTCCTCTGGATCGACCTGTGTTTTATCCGTTGTCCAAATCAAATCTTGTTCTGGCAACTCACGTAAAAACCGACTTTCATCACAGGCCACTTTTTCACCATAGCGCTTACGTGTATTAGCCAGTGTAAAGACAAGACTACGTTGCGCCCTTGTTATACCGACATAAGCTAAACGGCGCTCTTCTTCAATATTTTCTTCTTCAATACTGGTGCGATGAGGCAGGATCTCTTCTTCCATGCCAATAATAAAAACATGCGGAAATTCCAAGCCTTTTGCAGCATGTAAGGTCATCAAATGGACTGCATCATCTTGGTTTTCATCTGCTTGGCGTTCCAAAATATCCATTAAGGTTAATTGTGCTGCAATATCACCAATATTTTTCTGCTCTGGATCTTTTTCCACCAGTCGCGCTACCCAGCTTAACAATTCTTCAACATTTTCCATTCTTCGAATTGCTTTATCAGGAACACCAGTCACCTCTTCTAACCAGCCACGATACTCAATCTCTTCGACCATATCGCGGATGGCTTCCATCATATCGCCTCGTTTCGCACGATCAGCAATATCCACCAGCCATTGACTAAAATATTCAATACGGCTCATGGCTTTAGTTGATATTTGTTCAGCTAAGCCTATTTCAAAACAAGCTCCGAATAAACTGGTCTTCCTGCTGGTAGCATAATTTCCTAATGCTTGTAATGTAGTTGAACCAATGCCTCGCCTCGGTGTATTAATCACCCTTAGAAAAGCATTATCATCATCCTGATTAGCGATTAATCGTAAATACGCCATAATATCTTTGACTTCTACACGCGCAAAAAAGGATGTTCCACCCGTTAAAAAATAGGGCACATCATGTTCGCGAAGAATTCTCTCAATAGGTCGAGATTGGTGGTTACTACGATATAAAATCGCATAATCTTTAAATTTAGTTTGATGTTTTAGCTTGTGATACAGCAATTCTGAAACCACTTTTTCAGACTCATGATCTTCATTACGGCAGCCAATCACCCGAACCGGATCACCTTCTCCCATAGCACTCCACAATTTTTTGTCAAAAACATGGGAATTATTACTAATGAGTTGATTTGCTACCCGTAATATTCGTCCCATGGAACGATAATTTTGCTCTAATTTGATTAACTTTAATCTTGGAAAATCTTGCTGTAATTGCACTAAATTTTCAGGTCTAGCACCACGCCATGAATACACTGATTGATCATCATCACCCACCACTGTTAAGGCTTCTCGAATACCCACAAGTTGTTTGACCAATTCATATTGGCAACCGTTGGTATCTTGATATTCATCCACTAATAGATAATGAATACGGGCTTGCCAGTGTTTAAGTACATCTGGAAATTGTCGAAATAATTGCACTGGCTTTAAAATCAAATCATCAAAGTCCACTGCGTTATAAGCTTGCAAGGCTTCGACATAACGATGATACACATTGGCTGCGGCTACTTGCTGACCACCTTCAGCAATGTTCATTGCCTGGTCGGGCATAATAAGCTGATTTTTCCACTCAGATATTTGCCACTGGCATTGTTCGGCATGTTCGCTATCAGCAGCAAAATCACGGCCCATCAGATCACGAAATACGGCCAAACTATCTTGAGAATCAAAGATTGAAAAACCGCTACGGTAGCCTAGAGAGGCATATTCTCGTCGCAGAATTGTTAAACCCAAATTATGGAACGTCGAGACCATTAATCCACGTGAAGAAGTACCGCGTGAACTCATCAATTCCGCCACCCGAGTTTTCATTTCCCGTGCCGCTTTATTGGTAAAAGTCACCGCGGCAATGTTGCGAGGCGACATATCACATTGCTCAATCAAATAAGCAATTTTCCTGATGATTACTCGTGTTTTGCCACTTCCTGCACCCGCTAAAACTAATAATGGTCCATCAATATGACGCGCAGCTTCCCGCTGCTGCGGATTAAGATCATGCATTCAGCTTATCTAAACGGCGATAACTAATTGCTTCAGTTAAATGTGGCGTTTGAATATGTTCTGAGTCGGCTAGATCTGCAATCGTTCGAGCTACTTTCAAGATTCGATTGTAAGCTCGTGCGGATAAGCCTAAACGACTAATCGCTTGCTCTAATAATTGATAATTGCTGTCAGTCAATTTGCAATAAACCCCTAATTCTTTATGTTCTAGTAAATAATTTGCTTTATTCGCTCTCGCTATTTGACGAGCTCTAGCAATAATGACTCTTTGTCGTACCTCAGCGCTGGATTCTTCCTGCCCAGTTGTCGGCGAAGGTCTCAATAATTCCTTAGCAACCGGTGGCACCTCCACCAGCATATCAATCCTATCCATTAATGGGCCTGATACTTTAGATCGATAGCGACGAACCTGCTCCTCAGTACAATGGCAACGTTCAGCCCCTAAATACCCACAAGGACAAGGATTCATTGCTGCAACCAATTGGAATCGTGCTGGAAATTCTGCTTGCTGTGCTGCTCGAGAAATAGTGATCTTGCCAGATTCTATTGGTTCACGCAGCACTTCTAATACTTTTCGATCAAATTCTGGTAATTCATCTAAAAATAAAATGCCATTATGTGCCAATGAAATCTCACCAGGCCTAGGTGGGCTGCCGCCCCCCACCATCGCGACGGCTGATGCTGTGTGATGTGGTGGTCTAAAAGGTCGCTGGCGCCATTTTTTAACATCAAAGCCATTTAGCGAAATAGATTGAACCGTTGCCGCTGCCACCGCCTCTTGTTCTGTCATCTCTGGCATTATTCCAGGCAGACGACTTGCCAACATTGTCTTACCAGTTCCTGGCGGACCGGTTAACAGTAGTGAATGACTGCCTGCAGCAGCAACTTCTATTGCCCTACGTGCATGCGATTGACCTCTCACATCGGCAAGATCAGGGTAGTCAACAGCAAATTGAGATATTGTCTTTTCCGTAAAGTCGAGTATTTGTTGCCCTGATAAATGTGCACATACTTCTAATAAATGTTGAGCAGCACGACTTTTTGAACCGGCAATTAATCTTGCTTCTTCAGCATTGTCCATAGGTAGAACCAATTCACGTCCAAGTTTATTAACGGCTAAGATAGTCGACAAAACGCCACGTACTGGCCGTAATTTTCCAGTTAAACTCAATTCTCCAATAAACTCTTTATCTGCTAAGGAATCCGTTGCTATCTGCTCCGATGCAACCAAGATCCCCAAGGCAATCGGCAAATCAAATCGACCACCTTCTTTTGGTAAATCAGCGGGTGCTAAATTGATGGTAATACGCTGTTGGGGGAAACTAAATTGTGAATTAAGCAATGCAGAACGCACTCGATCTTTACTTTCTTTAACGGCTGTTTCAGCAAGACCTACAATAGATAAACTTGGCAAGCCATTGGAAATATGTACTTCAATAGTTACCGCTGGTGCATCAATGCCGGTAATGGCCCGACTGTGTATTATTGCAATACTCATCAAGATCTCCTTATCTTGTCAGGCTATAGCTTAAACTGTTCTCTAATTAGAAGATATCATTTCACCTCGTAATTTTTGTTGCAGATCTAGGACATAGTTCACAGTTATACCAGTCTTGGCTTTATAGAATGTAGTCATAATCTATAAAAAACAAAGGTATACCATGAAAACATCAGTTTTTCCCTTGAGTATTATTGCTGTAACGATGATATCCGCAACGGTACAATCAGCTCCAAATACTGAAAAGATGTATGGCGCTGCTGCACCTTTTACCATTGATAAACTACCTAGTAGTCGACTCAAAGCACAATTGGAGCGGCTACCGCTACCAGCACAGCAAAGAGCCATGGCATGGCTGCATGATTTTGATTTTCCTGAACAAGATATTGACTTTATTCATGTTGATCCACAAGGCGGCATATTTTATGAAGATACCGTCTTACCCGAACAAATCAGCCAAACTGATTTAGAAGCCGATCCGACATTAGAAGGCATTAACCCTATCGATGCCTTTGATTTACATAGCAAGCCAGGAGCAGCAAACGTTGTTTATGTGAATTTCACCGGCCACACCATTTCAGGAACGGCATGGAATAGTGGTGCCGAAGCAGCTTATCAAGCAAAACCGTTTAATAAAGACGGGGATGCAGCTAGCTTTTCTAGCTCAGAACGCTCTGATATTGGTCAAATTTGGCATCGTATTGCTGAAGATTTAGCCCCATTTGATATTGATGTCACCACCGCACCACCGGCATCATTTGGCCCTAATGTAGGCCATATTTTGATTACCAGTGATACTGATGCCAACGGTAAACTGATGCCGCATAATACCGGTGGTGGTGTCGCATATGTTGGTGTTTGGGGTCGATCTAACTACGCGTATTATCAACCCGCTTTAGTTTATTATGACAATCTTGGTTCTGGCCATCCTCCCTATGTATCTGAAGCGGCATCACATGAATTAGGTCACAATCTTAATTTATCACATGATGGCACTAGTTCCGTTACTTATTACAGCGGTCACGGCTCGGGGTTGAGCTCTTGGGCATCTATTATGGGAGTAGGTTATTACAATAATGTCACGCAATGGAGTAAGGGTGAATATGCCGATGCTAATAATAGTCAAGATGATCTTAATATTATCCAAGGACAATTAACGTATCGTAGCGATGACCATAGTAATAGCCAACTATCAGCAACCGCTTTATTAGTAGATGGCAATGGCTATATCGCTAGCAGTGATCCTGAATTTGACCCTTTAAATATTCGCCCTGATAACAAAGGTATCATCGAAACCAGTAATGATAGTGATGTCTTTTATTTTGATACTGCTGCGGGTGATATTAACCTTGTCATTACACCTGCTTGGAAGGCTTATACTCGTAGCAGTCGACGTGGTGCCAACCTTGATATTAAGGCAACACTGACTGATGGCAATGGCACTAATATTGTTGATGATGTGCTTGATGATACCAATGCTGTTATTTCTGCTAATGTCACCGCTGGACGATATTATTTAGAGATCACTGGCGTTGGCAACGCTACTATCCCTTATTCAAATTACGGCAGTCTTGGGCAATATTATATTGCTGGCTCTGTTGTCCCTGCCAGCTTAGATGCTACGGCACCAAACCCGAATCCCTTATTTTGGGCTATTGATCCTGCCGCTGTTAATAAAACAAGTATTAGCATGACTACCACTGATGCTGTTGATGATTCTGGTTTTGTTGAATATCAATTCTTATGTAGTAACGGAGGTTCAGGCTGTATCGCAAGTGCGTGGCAGACTGATTCCCATTTTATTGCAAGTGGGCTTACTGCCAATACCAATTATTCATACCAAGTGAAAGCACGTGATAGCTCTGGCAATGAAACCAGTTTATCGAATGCAGCAACGGCAACAACTTTATCTAATATGGCGCCACAGAGCCAAGATGACTTTGTGACTGCTAATGAAAATACCTCGACTACTATTAATGTATTGGCTAATGATAGCGATGATGATGGCGATACTTTGCAGCTTTACAGCACTTCTGTTCCAGCTCATGGTGATGTTGTGATAAACAACAATAATGCGGTGTATACCCCTGATGCGAACTATGTGGGCGCGGATAACTTTAGCTATACCATTACTGATGGATTTAATGATTTTTCAAGCAGTACCGTTAATATCGATGTGATCGCTGTCAATGATCCGCCTATTGCAGTCAGCGATAGTGCTGAAGTTTTATTGGGTGGAACTGTTGTTATTGATGTGCTCACTAACGATAGTGACCCAGAAGGTTCAACGTTATCCATTGTATCGGCAACAAATGGTAGTAAAGGTTCAAGCTCTATTAATGCTGATGGTACTATTACATATACCGTTACTGGCAATAAACGCGGTGGTGATAGCTTTAGTTATATTGTTTCTGATGGCGAGCTAACTTCAACAGCTATTGTTAATGTCTCTATCGTTAGAAAATTATCTGGTGGTGGTGGAGATGGCGGCAATGGTAAATGCCATCCTAAGAAAGGTTGTTAACCCTTAAACCAATAAAAAGGCCATCACTATGATGGCCTTTTTATATTAAATTATTGTTTAAAAATCAATCTAAATAACTACAACAATAATCCGCTAATTGAGTGACTTTCAAGTCAAATGATGAATCCGCAGGCACATTAAAAGACTCGCCACCCTTAATCTCTAACCATTCATCCATTCCATCTAACCGGTATGTTAACTCCCCTGCCATGATTTCCATCAATTCAGCTTTAGCTGTGCCAAAGGTATAGTCACCC
>JAUXFA010000098.1 GCA_030620285.1 Piscirickettsiaceae bacterium | reverse complement strand
GTTGATGGCGTGGTGTTTTTTCAAATAGTGGATGCGGCAAAAGCCGCCTATGAAGTGAACAATTTGGATCATGCTATTTTGAATTTGACCCAAACCAATATTCGTACCGTAATGGGGTCGATGGACTTAGATGAATTATTATCGAAACGTGATGAAATTAATGCCCGATTATTAAGTGTTGTTGATGATGCCACGACACCATGGGGCGTTAAAGTGACACGTATTGAAATTAAAGATATTGCACCGCCTGCTGATTTAGTTGAAGCGATGGGGCGGCAGATGAAAGCAGAGCGTGAAAAACGGGCTAATATCTTAGAAGCGGAAGGTCTGCGTCAATCAGAAATCTTAAAAGCAGAAGGTGAGAAACAAGCTGTGATGTTGGATGCTGAAGGACGGCGGGAAGCAGCTTTTCGTGATGCGGAAGCACGTGAACGGTTAGCCGAAGCAGAAGCTAAAGCAACGACTATGGTGTCACAAGCGATTGCTCAAGGTGATATTCAGGCAATAAATTATTTTGTGGCACAGCGATATATTGAATCATTGAAAGATGTTGCTTCAGCAGACAATAGTAAAGTTATCTTTATGCCGCTTGAAGCGAGTAGTGTTATTGGCTCATTGGGTGGTATTGCTGAGTTGGCAAAAAACACCTTCAATAAAGGATAGTTATTTATGGAATTTGTTATAACCGATTTTTGGCAGTGGTGGATTATTGCCGTAGTGTTAGTCATTCTTGAAATATTGGCGCCAACCTTTTTTGCGCTTTGGATGGCGATTGCTGCTTTTTTGACGGGAGTTGCTTTGTTTTTAGTCCCTGATATGCAATGGGAATATCAGGTGTTTCTATTTGCTATTCTTTCGGTTATTAGCATTGTGGCATGGCGCTATTATTATAAGAAAAACCCAATTGCCACCGATGAACCATTACTGAATCGTCGTGGTGAACAATATGTGGGTAGAGTTATCACTCTGAAAGAGCCTATCGTGGATGGACAAGGCAAGGTTAAAGTAGACGATTCGACATGGAAAATTGAAGGTGAAGATTGTGTTGAAGGCACTAAGGTGAAAATTGTCAGTTTGAATAATGTGGTATTTCAAGTTGAAATAATCAGCTAATACTTTATGGCAGCTTTTTTTAATACGGGCCTGAGTCAACAGCAGTTTTTAGATCAGTATTGGCAGAAAAAACCTTTGTTGATTCGACAGGCTTTCCCTGATTTTAAGTCACCCATCAGCCCAGATGATCTTGCAGGTCTAGCGTGTGAGCCTGAAATTGAATCACGATTGATTGAACAATATGGTCAACAAGGTTCGTGGCAAGTTACTCATGGGCCATTGTCAGAAGAAGATTTTTCTCGATTAGCAAAAACACATTGGACATTGCTAGTTCAAGATGTTGATAAGCACTTGTCAGATTTACAATATTTACTGGATCCTTTTCGCTTTATTCCTGATTGGCGTCGTGATGATTTGATGATCAGTTATGCGCCTGAATTTGGCACAGTAGGGCCACATACCGATGGTTATGATGTGTTTTTATTGCAGGCGATGGGGAGTCGACAATGGCAAATAGCAGATGAGCCTATTTATGAAGCCAAATTAATAGGTGGTTTGGATTTACAGATACTAGCGGAATTTTCACCCGATCAAATATGGACTTTACAGGCGGGTGACATCTTGTATTTACCCCCTAATTTTGCCCATCATGGCATTGCTTTAGATGATTGCATGACCTTTTCCATCGGTTTTAGATCGCCGACACAAGTAGATTTACTAGATAGTTTTGTTAACACACTATTGGAACAACAATTAGGCAAAGTTCATTATGGTGATCCCGATTTATTATTAAACCAATATAGTGCTGAAATTGATGCTCAAGCTGTGGCAAGGCTAAAGACGATGTTACATCAAGCGATTGATGATGCAGAACCTACTTTGGTAGCCGCGCTCGGGAAAGTGGTTACAGATACTAAACCAAGTTTAGCTGAACTTGCCGCAGAATCAGTTGTTGATTTACCCACTATTGATGATGTGGGTAAGAAATTTGAACAAGGCAATATCTTACAGCGAAATCCGTATTGTCGATTTGCATGGACAAGGAATGAGTTAGGAGGACAATTGTTTATGGCCGGTGAGGTTTATTCCGTAGATGTCAATGCGGTCGCTAATTTAGCGATATTAACGGAGAAAACAATATTAACGAGTGATGATTGGTCACCGCTTATGCAGGATATTCAATCGGCAAACTTATTGTGCCAGCTCATTGCTGAGGGTGGCTGGTATTGGCAGAGTCATTAGCGTTTCATTTATTTTCTACGAGTGCGTGCAAACACTGTTTTATGACATTTCGGACAAGGTGGAATCCGACTGGTTTTTTTGAAATGTAAGAGGCTATCGCAATCTTGACAAGCAAGGGTGCCGATACTGGTAATTTCCCCGGTATGATATTCCTGAGCGCGTTTTGCCTGAGCGGCAAGTTGCGCAAGTTCCATGCGTGTTTTATCGGCAATTTTGCTAAATACATCCAGCACACGATCTTCAATCAGTTCTAAATCAAAGTTCAACCATGTTGAAAATTGTTTGCCTGATCGTTCAAGATAATCAGCTGCATCGTGAAGATCTCGTTGTAAATAATGACCTAATTTCTCAGCTTCTTCTTTAGTGAGTTCTTTTAATTCAATAGCTTGTTGTTTGGCTTTTTCAATATTTTTTTGCAAGGCTGGTAATGCTTGTTGCTCAGCTGAATCAAGCAGTACTTCAACGCGATGCATCATTTTATCGTAGGCAGCAATGAGTTTTTGTTCCAAGTTTTCTGTATTCATGGTGATTACTCCTTTATACCTAAGGGTGTTTAAGGTAAGTTAGCACATAATTATTGGTTGGAGAAAACAATGTTATCGCCGCGTAGTTCATTTTTATTGGGTTTTTTATTTTGTGCCTTGATGTTGGGGACCGCTGGATACTTTCAGTTAGTGGATCATCTTGAGCCATGTCCGTTATGTATTTTGCAACGAGTGGTGACTTTAGTGGTTGGTTTAGTGCTATTAGCTGCGGTATTCCATAACCCACAAGGTCTTGGGATCCGTCTGTATGGATTATTAGCTGGGCTGGTGGCTGTGATTGGCTCGGTTATTTCTGCTCGACATGTGTGGTTACAGAGTTTGCCAGCAGATCAAGTGCCTACTTGTGGTCCGGGTTTAAATTTCATTCTAGATAACTTTCCATTGAATGAGGCACTTAATTTGGTGATGCGTGGATCAGGAGAATGTGCCGAGGTGTTGTGGACATTCATGGGGCTGAGCATTCCAGCATGGACATTTATCGCTTTTATTTTGCTGGCGATATTATCTTTTTCTCAAGCTTTTCGAGGCGCTAAATAACCGTTATTTTTTAGTGGGCTGGAGTTGACTAATAAAAGAACGCTCCAAAGATAAAACAATAAGTTCGTTTTGAGCGAGTAGTTCAACTCGCTGATGGTCAATCTTGACTAATGTTGCGCCATTAATTTCGTCACCAATGGTAAGGTGTTTGCCGTTGATAATGGCTATCATTTGGTAGGGGCTGATGAGTGTGCTATCGAGCGACCATTTTGGTGATGAATCGGTCTTCTTTGTTATTACGGGAGCAATATAGGGTGTTTTAACGTTTAAGTTTGCAGGCATAGTCGGATCGATAAGCTGCTCAAATGCGGCACAATGTATGGAATAAAATGCAAGGTTGAGCAATAACAAGAGGCGTGGCTGAGTCATCATAGGCCTATCCAATGTTTATCAGCACTAATGGTATGTACCTGTAGACTGATTTCTGCATTAGGGTATTCAAGTACTTTATAGTGTAATTGATCCCAGAATAATTCCCATTCAGACTGCTCAAGTGTCACTAAATATTGATAGAGTTGTTGATAGCTTCCGGCAAGTTTAATCGTCGCAGCATGTTGATATAGTAATGTTTGAATATTGATTTTACTTGTTGCGGTATTATCGTCAAAACTAATTGTGTTAACGGGGTCATTGTGAAGAGAAATAATGGTCGGACTATCTTCCGTTATCAATAAGCTACGCAATAATTCAGTGATCTTAGTTGGGGCAATAAATTTATTAAATACAGTATCTAAATCCAGTTGGACTTGTTGTAAATTTTGTTTTTTCTGTTCAATTGCTTGAGTCGTTTGCAAACGTGCTTTATTACTGTCAGATAATTCTTTGGCGGCGATGGTCATCGTTAAATCTAGTTGCTGCTGTTGTTGCTGTATTTGATGTTGTTCAGTAAGTTGTTGTTGGTATTGCCGTTCAAAACCACTTAATAAAGCAGCATTAAAAATAGCATAAATAACAGCACCTAATACCAGTGTTACTAATACCCGTTCACGTAAACTAAGCGCATTAAGGTAAGTCGAGACTGATTGTAGACTGGCTTCCATTATGGCGTCTCAATATTATTTTGGGTGTGGAGGTTGAAGTTATAAAACGCTTTGCCATCACTGGGTTGTAGCAGTTGAAATACTGAAAATTCTTTACCTTCAAATTGTTTAGATTTTGCAAGACTATCAATATATTCGGGGATCAGTTCCGATTGCATTGCATTACCATACAAAGAGATAGATTCGCCGCCTTGTGCTAATGAAAATTCTGTCAGCCAGACATTGTTAATATGTTGTTGGCTTAAGCCGATTAAGGTTGATGAAAAGCCAGCTTGATTGCCAAAACTATGGCTTGTTAAATAATTCAGCATCGTTTGACCATCAGTCACTTGTTGTTGAACATCAGCAAGTTCAGCATCTAATAAAGGCTGATCCATTTGAGATGTGACCTGCTGTTGCATGCTCGCGAGTTGTTGCTGACTCTTTTGATAGCGTTGTTGTTGTTCGGCTAATGTTTTATGTTGCAGCTTATTTTTCTGACTCGCGTAGACACTAAAAATGGTTAGAATGACAATTGCTAATAATAGAAGCCAGCCGATTTGTTTGGCTGGTAATAGCAGTTGTTTGGGCTTAAATTGCACTTGATAAAAATTGACGTATTGCATGCTATTTAGTGCTCATTCCTGAGGGCGCCACCGATTGCCATCAGACAATTGTCCGTTATTTCACTACTATTTTCGAGGGTGATAAAGTCTGTAAGCTTAACCGTAAGGCAATCAATACTCAGCCGTTGTTTAATCATCTGATCAAGATCAGGAATAGTCTGACCGTTAGTCATAATAATGAGCTGTTGAATAGGTGCCTGGCGCGAATGGCTTTCGTAGTAGTCAAAGGTTCGTTGTAGTTCTAATGCGAGGGAATCCAAAATAGATTCGCTGTTATTATCTTCACTGGATACAAAAGCAAGTGTGTCTAAACCAATATTTGAGTTGCGATTGATATAGAGGTCATCGTCGAGAAATATGCTGATTCGACTAGTATCATTCCACAAATTGAGTAGGCCGATAGAAGCATCACTATCTAAGTTAAGGTGTTTAATGATGTTGCGGGCTGCTAGGGCAGAAATATCAATAGTGTTTATATTACAGTTAGCAGAGTGTAATAAATCAACATGATTTTGAATAAGGGATTGGCGACATGCAATAACGTGCAAATGTTGCTTGC
>JAUXFA010000139.1 GCA_030620285.1 Piscirickettsiaceae bacterium | reverse complement strand
GGGAAAATGAGCAAGGAAGCATGCACTATGCAATAACACCCACGGCTACAGTCGCACGTGCGTTGGAAAATTCAAGAGTCAGTGTCAGTACCGGTTATAAAGTAGATCGCTATACTTCTATTGATGATTTAGATACCGAAAATCCATTTGTTAGGTTTAATAGCTCGTATAGTACCGAAAGGAGTCAATATGGTTTGGCGGCGAGTTATGTTGAAAGTACAACGCGATCGGATGCTGAAGAAGATACCGGTGATTTTACAACCCAGTCAATATTAACTACGGAATCCATTTCCCCCTCTTATCGTTATCAGGTGAGCGAGCGAGATAGTTTGTCACTAAGTGGTAACTATTCCAAAAGGGAATATTCAACCTCAGATTTTAGTGATAATGACACAATCTCATTGACAACTGGTTGGCAGCGTCAATTTAGCGAACGCCTTAATGGGGGCCTGAATTTCACGGTCTCTAACTATCAGTCTGATGGCACAACATTAAGTACAGATAATGATAACTATAATTTATCGGCATCATTTGGTTATGAGCTATCTGAGATTTGGCATATTGGTGGCCAAGTAGGTATCCGTCGTTTGGAAAGCGAGCAACGAGACAATTTTGGTTTTACCGATAGTAATAGTAGCTCAGGTTCGACGTTTAAGATTAATGCCAGTCGAAACTATGAATTGGACACGTTAGCTATTGATTTATCTCGGGCATTATCACCCTCTAGTTCTGGCGATGTGAATGAGCAGGACCGAATATCCCTATCTTGGTCAAGAAGGCTTGGCGAAAGACTATCGGCAAATGTGACGGCAAGCTATCAAGAATCAACATCAGCGACGGATGGTTCCAATGAAAAACGTGAAAATATTAATTTTTCACCATCAATACAATGGCAGTTTTCACCTAATATTGGATTGAATGTGGCTTATAAATATAGAGAGCAAAAAAGAGATTTAGGAACCGTTGATAGCAATGCGGTAAGTGCCACAATAAATTATAACTGGGATGGCATCCGCGCCTCTCGATAATCTGTAGAGAAAATAATGGAAGAGGAAGTTAAAGGGCTAGGCGACTATCTAGAAGTGCTTGTCCGGCGTAAATATTGGGTCATTATTTCAGCATTGATTTTGATTGCCATTACAGTTGGTGTGGCACAGTGGTTGCCAGCTACCTATAAATCGGAAGGTTTAATTCTAATTGAATCCCAAGAAATTCCTAGTGATCTAATACAGTCAACAGTCACTAGCTATGCAGATCAACGTATTGAAGTGATTCGTCAACGTTTGATTACAACAGCCAAAGTCACGAGTATCGTCAAAAAACATAATTTATACGTTGAGTTGAGACAGAAATATCCGATATCAACTATTGTTGAGCTATTCAAAGAAAACATTACTGTTGAAATGATTCAGGCCAATGTTGTCGATCCTAGGAGTGGCCGAGCTAAACGTGCCAGTATCGCGTTTAAGGTTTCATTTTCGGATAAGTCAGCCCAAACAGCCCAAATTATTGCCAATGAGTTGGTGACTGAATTTCTGAAAGAAAATGTTCGAACTCGTACTAATAGGGCAACAGAGACAATGGCTTTCCTCAAAGAGGAAGCAAATAAATTTCAGACAAAAATACAGAAGTTAGAAAAACAAATTGCAGATTTTAAAGATGAATATAGTGATAGTCTGCCAGAACTTTTGGAGTATAACTTATCGACAATTGAGCGCTTAGAAACGGAATTAACCGCCAATCAAAACCAGGTTTTGGTATTAAAGGACCAAATAACTACGATGAGTCTACAATTGGCTAATATTCCGGCCTATCTAGAGCAGGATGTTTCTAATGTACAAAATTTCAACAATACTAGTCAGATGTCTAGCTCTGAACAGCAGTTACTCCAACTAAAATCAGAATATAGTCGGTTGTTAGGAAAGTATGCGGAGAATCATCCAGATATAATCAGTTTACAGCGGCAAATAAATAACCTTGAAAAAGAGGTTGGCGTAAGTTCGTCGGAACAATCGGATATTGAAGCAGAAATTGAGTTAGCAAAGACTGCGTTGAAAGCGATAGAGCAACGCTATTCATCTGAGCATCCTGATGTCAAGGCATCAAAAAACAAGCTGACTATGCTTGAGTCAAGGCTAAGTCAAGTGATAGCTTCAGCAACAAAGGACGATATACAACAAAGTCCTATCACTACAACGAATACCAAAGGGAAAAGAGTCGTTAATCCCATTTATTTGCAGATTAAATCACAAGTAGATTCATCACAGCGTGAAATTATTCGATTGAGAAATAGAGAAGTAGAAATAAAAGAAAGACTAACTGATTTTGAACAGCGAGTTTATAAAACACATCAGGTTCAGCGTGCTTACGATGATTTGACCCGTGATTATGACAATAATTTAGCTCAATATCAGCAACTCAGGGCCAAACAACTCAAAGCTGAATTAGGAGAAAATTTAGAATCAGAAAATAAAGGTGAAAGTTTTACTTTAATTGAGCCTCCGCAGCTAGCATTAGAACCTGAAAAACCAAATCGACCTAAAATTATGGCGATGGGTGTCATTGGCTCCATTGGTGCTGGAATAGCACTGGGGCTATTTATTGAAATGTTATTTGGAGGCGTACGTGGTTACAGTGAAATTAGTAGAGTCATTGGCCGGACACCCTTAGTAGTTGTTCCAATGATTACCACAGAAAAAGAGCTCAAAAAGAAAGAATCTGCTAAAAACAAATGGCTATTATTATTTGTTATCGCCTGTATCACCGCCATTGTAGCTTTCCATTTTTATGTGATGGATCTTGAGGTACTTTGGTTCAAGGTGATGCGGACAATAGGCTCGGTATAAAAGAGCGGCTTCTAAAACGTATAGTGGAAAATTAATAATGGATAGAATTCAAAAAGCATTAGATAAGGCCAAGGAAAAGAGAAGTTCACTACAAAGTGGAAATATTTCGACTGATGAGTCGGATCAAATAACTGTAAATGCAGTTGATCCCTTGCAATCGCCAATCGATGCTATCTCATACTCGAAGACGAAAGTAGTTGATGTTTCACCAGCAGATCTTGCAGCTAATCGCATTGTTGCGGGTATATATAGCAACGTTCAATCAAGTGTCTTTAGGATGCTGCGGACCCAAGTCTTGAAAAAAATGCGAACTAATAATTGGCAAAGTATTGCGATAACATCACCGACGGCAGGAGAGGGCAAGTCACTAGTAGCATCAAACGTAGCCGTTGCAATAGCGATGGAGTTAAACCAGACCGTTTTGTTGGTGGATATGGACCTGCGAAATCCAAGTATTAATAATTATTTTGGTTTGAATGCAAAGCTCGGTTTAAAGGACTATTTAGAAGGGGATATAAGCTTAGCTGACGTTTTAATCAACCCCGGAATTAATAGATTAGTTATTTTACCTGGGATGAATCGTGCAGAAGATTCAGCAGAGCTCTTATCAAGCCCTAAAATGGCAAATCTTGTTGAGGATATCAAAGCACAATATGACTCACGCATCATTATTTTCGATGTGCCACCGTTACTAGCTACGGATGATGTTCATTTAGCATCTAGTTATTTTGATTGCTCTCTGCTGGTCTTAGAAGATGGACGAAATTCTGAGCAGGATATTACAAAGGCACTCCAATATATGGAAGGTACTAATTTGCTTGGTACAGTACTCAATAAATCAGAAAAACCCCCAACACACCAAAGCTATTAGTTATGTATACTGAGCATTTTGGATTAATTAATAAACCATTTAACTTGGTGCCTGATCCCTCATTTCTTTACCCTAGCCCAAATCATAAAAAGGCGTTAACTTTATTAGAATATGGTTTACTGAGTCATGCTGGCTTTACTGTCGTAACGGGGGAGATAGGTTCAGGTAAAACAACCTTAATTAGAAGCCTACTCAATAAAATTGACGATAATTGTGTTATTGGTCTTATCAATAATACCCATGAATCGTTTGGTGAGTTAATGGTTTGGATTCTTGATTCACTTGATATACAAACCGATGCAACAGATAATGCTGGTCGTTATAGAGATTATATTAACTTTGTGGTTGAGCAATATGCTCAAGGAAAACGAGTTGTCATCATCGTAGATGAAGCTCAGAATTTATCAGTACAAGCGCTAGAGGAATTACGATTGTTGTCGAATGTAAATATTGATTCAGAAATATTTCTACAAATAATTTTGACTGGGCAACCGGAGCTGGTTGATAAATTAAACCAACCTGAATTAGAACAATTTGCTCAGAGGATAGGGGTAGAATTTCATCTTGATAGTTTAAGTTATGCTGAAACGCAAAAATATATTGAACACAGAATGAAGGTGGCCGGAGCAAAGCGTAAGGTTTTTAGTAATGCGGCTTGTGCGGTTATTTTCTGTTATAGCGAAGGCACCCCAAGAAAGATTAATAGCATCTGTGATATCGCGTTAGTGCATGCATTTGCAGATGATAAAAAGACGGTTCGAGTACAAACCATTTTAAACATGATGAAAGAAAAACAATCCTCCCGAATTATTAAATTTAAACCAAGTGAAAACGAAGACGTGAAACGCGTCACAAATTGGTTACTAGAAAAGCACAATATTCACCTGAATTAAGATTCCGTGAATTAGTTGGCATAATCCATTATAAACAGTCAAGAATATATCTCCAAAGTGAAATTTTTTAGTTGG
>JAUXFA010000079.1 GCA_030620285.1 Piscirickettsiaceae bacterium | reverse complement strand
GCCAACGTTTTTTAATGGCGGTGACAAATAATTCTAGAAAATCATCATAGTCTTGGTCTTCAATACGTTCATGATGCCAGCCCATATACATCGGATCATCCAATAACTGTTGGTTATTGGTGCCAACATCTAATGTTATCGGCAATGTATACGCGGGGCTAATACCTGCACAGGCGGTATATAACGACAACTTTCCAATCGGAATGCCCATGCCCCCAATACCTTGATCACCTAATCCTAGAATCCGACTACCATCCGTGATCACAATGACTTTTACATTTTGTTTAGTCGCATTGTGCAAAATTTCATCAAGATTATGACGGTCTGGATACGCAATGAATAAACCGCGAGCACGGCGATAAATTTCTGAAAACCGTTCACATGCCTCACCCACAACTGGGGTATAAATAATAGGCATCATCTCTTCAATGTGCTGTTGAACTAAACGATAGAATAATGTCTCGTTACTATCTTGAATTGCTCGTAGATAAATATGTTTATTGATCGGTTCATCAAAGCTGGAATATTGAATATAACAACGCTTCACTTGCTGCTCAATTGTTTCATGTGTATCAGGGAGCAAACCTGTCAGGTTAAATGCTGAACGCTCATCATTAGTAAATGCAGAGCCTTTATTTAATAACGGTATACCTAATAATGTCGGACCAGAATAACGCAGGTAAATAGCTTGTTTCGGGTTTAAATGAGACATATGATTCCAGCTAAAAATAATGATATATTTACACTAATGTATTCGATGTGTAGCCACCTATTTTTTTGTTAGCAACAGCTCGTATTATTTGGCCATAATAACTGATAACTTCACCGTTTATCATATTTTAATAGCGTTCCTACTTTCAGTACTTATTTACACACACGATAAATGATCGAAATAAGGTAGACTTGCACTACTTCTATAATAATTACTACTCAATGAATACTAGGTTTTTCAACAATTTTTACTTTGTGGAATGGCTACTGGCCTCACTATTAGCGGGCAGCCTGTATTATCACGTCAACCTTGGTGGAACTGGGCTGCGGATCCCTAATAATATCGTTGTTTGGTTTTTTGCTTCATTGATCGGTTTTTATTCTTTATATCGTTTTTCTAAGCAAGAAAGTTTTTATTTGCCACGATATTTTGCCTTAATTTTTGCTTTTCCTACTCTCGCCTTACTAAGCGGAATCTTAGCGGGGATCGAGATCCCCGAACAGTGGTTATTCCGCCTATTGTATCTATGGGGCGGATTATTATTTCTATTTGGTTTGTATCAACACCCACTTAAACAAGCACGTTTAGATCGATTGTTATTGATGATCGTGATCACGGGCTTTATTCATGGCATTGTTGGGGTGATGCAGATTTTCCTTGTTCAAGATATGCCTAGATGGCTACCCATCAATATATCGGGTAGTCCGACAGGACTATTCCAACAAATTAATAATCAAGCCAGTTTTCAAATTAGCTGCGTTATTCTCAGTTTCTGGTTGTTTACTCGGCCATTAATTCGACATAGTCGAATATGGCTGTTCTGCTTGTTATTGTTCGCTGTATTCACTAGCATTTTTATTGTCAGTTATTCAGGATCTAGAGTAGGGTCATTAAGCTTCCTATTGGCGACACCTTTATTATTTATCAGTCGTTGGCAGTTTATTAAGACTGATAAAAAACAATGGTTGTTAATAACCCTTACTGTCTTAATTGCAATATCAAGTGCAAACCTGATTGATAGGCAACGTGGATTGACTACCGTTATCGATAAAACTACGGCCATAAATGCGGGGTATTCTGGCTCTACACGATTAGGCATTTATTCTATTGCTATCGACTTGATTAAAGAGGAACCTCTTTGGGGGCATGGCATCGGTAGTTTTGTAAGAGTGTGGCAATTAGAAAAGCCCGCTTTTTATGCCAAACATCCTGATGCCACACTCCCTCACCAGCGGGTTTCACATCCCCATAATGAAGTAATATTTTGGCTTGTTGAGGGAGGGGCCGTTGCAGGCTTAGGTTTATTATTAGTTGTTATTGCTGTGATGCTTTCTCTTTGGCGCTTACCGCATTCACGTCGTTACGCCTATGCCGCCATGCTTATTCCCATCAGCCTGCATACACAAGTTGAATTGCCTTTTTATATCTCATCAACACATTGGTTTGTATTTCTAATTTTATTATATGTAAGCTTGCACCCTACTCGAAAAAAATTGGACAATACTAGTGGAAAATCTACACCTATAGTCCTGAGAACCTTAGTCTTGGCAGGTAGCTTAACATCAGCACTTTTCTTTACACATACTATGGCTGCCAACCTTGAGTTTAGAAACTATTTTCTAGGAAAATCGACAGAAGACCCCTTCCAGATATCTATGCAAAACCCGTATTTCAACCTTATGGCTACCCATACTTTGATGACCACATTATTTCATAGCAGTATGAAATATGGGGTGACCAATAATGTACAGATTTTTGCCGATTGGGGAGAACAGGAACTTAAACAAAATCCACATATCCTGTTTTACAAATTAACGGCAGATGCATTGCTATATCTAAAAGATTATGAACGTGCCTGTGGCATCGCTTATACCGGTAATGCGGTTTATCCGACTGATGCTGGATTGAAAGAAATTGCTAGGCTTTGTCAGCAAAAACGCTATTAGAACATTCCCAATTGTAACTGGGCAGCTTCGGTCATCATGTCTTTTGTCCAAGGCGGATCCCAGACTAGCTCCACCTTAACTTCATTGACATTTGGCACTGTCGCTACTTTAGCTTCGATATCACCGGGAAATGATTGTGCAACAGGACAACCTGGTGCGGTTAAAGTCATATTGATATCAACTTTTTTGTCATCATCAATATTAACATCGTAGATCAAGCCTAGCTCATAAATATTGATAGGGATTTCAGGATCGTAGATGGTTTTTAACATCTCAATAACGTCTTCTTTCAGTTCATCCAAGCTAACCTCAAAATAATGTTCAGTCATCTTCCCTACTCCGTCGTCACTGAAATATCATGGTCACTGTCCATTGCTGCGTGCATGGTATGCCATGATAAGGTTGCACATTTAACGCGTGCCGGAAATTCTTTTACGCCACTCAATACTTCCAATTTACCTAAGGTAGAAGTATCAATCTCTTCGCCCATCATTTGTTTATGAACTTGCTCATAGAGTGTTTCAGCTTCGTCCAATGTTTTGCCTTTAAGGGCTTCTGTCATTAGAGATGCCGATGCCACGGAGATTGCACAACCGCTACCCTGAAAGCTAACATCTTCAATGACATCACCGTCCAATTTTACAAATACAACCAAAGCATCACCACATAATGGGTTATTGCCATGAGCAAAGTGATTAGCATCGTCCATTTCACGAAAATTACGTGGCTTCTTATTGTGATCCATGATCACTTGTTGATAGAGATCTCTTAAATCTGCACTGCTCATGCAAATAACTCCTGTACTTTTTTAATACCCAAAACTAAAGAATCAACTTCTTCTATGGTGTTATAAAAGGCAAAAGATGCTCGTGCTGTCGCAGGGATCCCGAAGAATTGCATCACCGGTTGGGCACAATGATGGCCCGTACGAATTGCCACACCTTGCTGATCGAATATTGTACCGACATCATGTGGGTGTACTCCTTCAATCATAAACGACAATACACTGGCTTTGTGTTCGGCTGTACCAATAATTCTGACACCATCCATCGCACTTAGCTTCGCCGTGGCAGCCACTAATAAGTCATGTTCATGTTGAGCTAGGTTTTCAATGCCTAAGTTTTGCATATAATCAATTGCGGCACCCAAACCAATTGTGCCAGCAATATTAGGGGTGCCAGCTTCAAATTTATAAGGCAACTCATTATATTGAGTATGGGCAAAACTGACCGACAAGATCATGTCACCCCCACCCTGCCAAGGCGGCATTTCTTCTAATAATTCCTGCTTACCATATAAAGCACCGATACCGGTTGGTGCAAACATTTTATGACCAGAAAACACATAGAAATCACAGTCTAAATCTTGTACGTCCACCACCATATGAGGAACCGCTTGGGCGCCATCAATGAGTACCGGGATATTTTTAGCATGCGCTTTTATGATCATGTCTTTAATAGGATTAATTGTTCCTAGTGCATTAGACACATGGCCAACCGCTAAAATCTTAGTTCGTGTGGTCAATAATTGATCAAATGCTGATAAATCTAACTCACCTCGTTCAGTCATTGGAATGACTTTTAGACTGGCACCGGTTTGTTCACACAGTATCTGCCACGGCACGATATTAGCGTGATGCTCTAAATGACTGATTAGAATTTCATCACCCGCTTGCAGTTGGGGTCGCACAAAACTTTGGGCGACTAAATTAATCGCTTCCGTTGCCCCACGTACAAAGATGATTTCATTATCTGATTTGGCATTTACAAAGCCACGTACTTTATCGCGTGCACCTTCATAGGCATCCGTTGCACGCTGACTTAAGCGATGTACACCGCGATGAACATTAGCATTATCTTGTTTGTAATAATTAGCAACTGCATCGATCACCTGTATTGGTTTTTGACTACTCGCCGCATTATCAAGATAAACCAAAGGCTGACCGTTGATTTGCTGGTCAAGGATAGGAAAGTCTTTTCTAATGACTTGCAAATCTAACATCTTTACTTACCACCTTGTGGTAAACGTTGTTCAATCACTGCTGATAAGGCATCTCGAATATTTTGTTCAGAGATGCGATTTAGGACATCAACAGCAAAAGCATAAGTCAATAAGCTACGGGCACTGACTTCATCTAAACCACGAGCGCGTAAGAAGAATAATTGATCTTCATTGATTTGACCGACGGTACTACCATGGCCGCACTTAACATCATCAGCATAAATTTCCATTTCAGGCTTAGTATCTATTTCACAATTGCGTGATAATAATAAATTCTTATTTTGCTGATTAGCATCAGTCTTTTGAGCATCTTTATGCACAATTACTTTGCCATTAAACACCGCATGTGAATTGTCATCTAACACGCCTTTGTACAATTCTTCACTGGTGGTATTAGGTACTGCGTGATCAATGCGAGTGTGGTTATCAATATGCTGCTCATCATTTAGAAGATATAGGCCATCCATTGTGACATGTGACTGCTCACCTAATAGTTGGCTGTGAATATCATTGCGAGCCAATTTGCTGCCAAGAGAAATGCTATTGGTTATCCATTGACTGTTTGCCGCTTGTTTTGCTGCCAAGGTCGCAATATGAAAAGCATTGTCAGACTCTTGTTGTAACTTGTAGTGTTTAAGTTCAGCACTTTCTGCCAAAGATACTTCTGTCACCACATCAGTAAAATATGAGCTATCACTTAAGCCGACATAATGTTCAACAACGGTTGCCTTACTGTTTGCTTCCAGTGAAATCACATTGCGAAGATGTACAGCTAAATCTTCCGTGGTACCACTATTGATCACCAGTAATTCAATTGGTTTTTCAATATGGACATTGGCTGCCGCCGTAATGACTACACCTTCATTCATTAACATTGTATTGAGGGCTGTTAATCCTACTTTTGCAATATCAACTTGCTGGCCTAATGTTTGGTTAACACTGTTTACAGAACTTGAAAATGGCGCAATATTTAACCCGCTTTCAAGACTATCAATTGTCGATAAGGCAGCTGAAAATACGCCATCAATAATAACGATTCGGTAGGCCTCTTTTAATAGAGCAATTTGCTCACATTGTTCAGCCGTTAAACTAAACTTATCAGCACTATGAGTAAATGATTGTTGTGCCAATGACCACAGACTAGTGTATTTCCAATCTTCCACTTTTTTGGCTGGCAGACTATTATTTTCAAATTGCACCGCAGCTTGCTGACGCAGCTCATTCAGCCAAGCTAAATCCTGCCCGGCTAAGGTTCTGTTTTGGGCGACACTGGCAAAATCAGTTGCCAGATCAGTTAGCTGCTTCATGCTGGCTGACCTTCAGGGCTGGTATGAATCCAGTTATAACCTTTAGCTTCCAGTTCTTTAGCTAATTCTTTGTCACCGGATTTAACAATCTGGCCCTTTGAAAGAACATGCACATAATCAGGCACAATATAGTCCAAGTCGGAGGCCAAGCG
>JAUXFA010000262.1 GCA_030620285.1 Piscirickettsiaceae bacterium | reverse complement strand
TCGAGGAATTGACTGAAATAATGACAAAACGTTTAGGTGGTTTATTACCCATCTGCTGCAAGGTCTTTTTCGCCCCACCAGACAGGGTGATTAAATCATAAAGTGCGTGCAAGCCAAGGTTATCAGTTATGCCGCCATCAACCAGATGAACATATTTCAATCGCTCCTGGTCCGATAAGATGTCTATACCTCTGACGGTTTCAGCCAATAAAGCATCATTATTTTTCTTAGCTCTGATCTTCGCTTCTTTCACCCATTCCGGTTCAGTCGAACCACAATCTGGATATTTCTCAAGCACAATCGGTTGAAATAAAACAGGGACCGATGATGAGGCTGTCACCGCTTTAGATATTGAGAAACTATCCAGATCTGAGCATATAAAATTAAAGTATTCCTGAATAAACGAGAAGCGTGTGCCATTACCCAATCCCGATGCATTGATAATAATTAACGGTCCATCCTCTTTAATGTCCGCGAAAGTTGCATCATGAAAAATAGTCTTATCGTAATAACGAACGGCCATCTCTGTTCGTCCACCCGATCTGAACCACTCAATTGGATTTGCCAGCCCCCAGAATAGATGTGACTCTACATCACGCAATAGAAACGCTTCTTTGAACGTATCAAAAATGCCATCACCATTGAGCCCATAGTAGGCAGCAGTAAAACTACCACCTGAGACTGAGCTAATGTTATCTATCTGATCAAGTAAGCGTACTGATTTTCCATCAAGCTGTACGGTAGTATCTCTTAGCCCCTTTAACACACCATAAGATAAAGCAGCTGCCCGCGTTCCACCGCCAGAGAAGCCAACGACCATATCAAGCTCTTGGTTGCGATCTCTGGTGCTCCATTTTGCCCAGGAATAGCCCTTAGATTCTTCTTCTGCAAGATTTGTTGTTATTGCTGAATTATCGATAACACCATAGGTACTACAGCCAGCAAGCGACAGCAGCATAAGACCAGAATAGAGATGTCGTAGTTTGTTCACAGATACTTCTTTCCGTTATTTCATCAGGCTCTATGGACCGAAAACTCTAGAACTTGAATATGGCTCCAGCATAAGGACCTTTGATGGTCAGATCCTCTAATAAATTACCTAATGCTTTGCCTTCATCAAATTCCCATTTCAGATAGCGGTAGCCAAATCTGCCTTCAAAACTATCAAATTTGTAGCTTAATGCTGCCAGTCCCTGCAAGGTATAGTCAGAGTCACCGGTACCGCCATCAGCATACGCTAAAGCATCCCATTTATCCGATAATGCCATCTTTCCACTGACGCCTACAATACCATCCCAATTGTGCTCAGATTCCGTCGTACCCACTTTCCTGTTGGCAAATGGACCGGTTGTTCTCAAATCCATTTGATTTGCCTTTTACAGATTCTCAACCAATAGGTGTACAGTTTGTTATTGTCTATGAAATCAATGTATCTTTTTCATTAAATACCAGCCAACCAGTGCAAATACTGCTGTTGGGAAAATCGCTGCTAGCCAAGGTAACACGCCAAATACTAAACCAACATGTTGGAAACTTTGGTTGAATAAATGGAAGCCTATACCCACCAGTGCTCCAGCTACAATACGACCACCGACAGGCGCCGTTCGTAAAGGGCCAAAAACAAATGGAACTGCCAAAAACACCATCACTGCAGAGCTGATTGGCATCATAACTTTCATCCAAAATGCCATCTGATATCGTTTAGCTGATTGCTGATTATTTTTGAGATAGCTGATGTATTCAACCAAGCCCCAAACAGGTAAAAACTCAGGCGGTACGATTACAACATCTACCAAACTAGGATTGAGGTCTGACTTCCATCGAGCATATTCTACAGAGCTAACACGAACGCCCTGTTCGTCAATAGTGCTTTGTACTACATCTGACAACGTCCATATTTCATCTTCATATTCGGCCTTTTTTGCTTTTGTAATAATGCGCAGTCTATTTTGTGCATCAAACTCGTAGATCGATATCCCGGCAAAAGTATCATCCGGTAATACTTGACGTATATGATTAAAATGCAGTCCATCTCGAGTCCAAAAACCATGTTCCGATTGGGAAACCACCGTCCCTGTTTGTGCCAATGATTGGATTTCACGTGCTTTCTGTTCAGCAGGTGGACGCAAAACTTCACCCATAAAAACGGCAACAAACATTAGACACAGGGCAACAATCATCACCGCTTTATTGATCTGCTGTACTGATATTCCCGCTGCACGCATAGCAACTAATTCGCTTTGACTGGCTAGGCTACCTAAGCCCAATACACTTCCTAAAAGAGCTGCCACCGGTAATAATTCATAAATTCGTTTTGGCATAGATAGAGCCATATACAAAAAGATATCGGCCAACTGATACTGTCCTTTTCCAAGGTCATTCAATTCACCAACAAAATCCATAAAAGTATAAAGACCTAATAACACCAGCAATACCATCGCCGTACTGGATAAAATGGTTTTTGCAATATACCGATCTAACAATCTCATTTCTGCATACCTTTAGATTGTTGATACTGTCTCCAGCGATGTCGAATGCTATCTCGATTCAGTATGATCATTAATACAATAATCATCAATGCATGTACCCATAAAGCACCAAACCACGGTGCGATTACACCCTTTGTTACCCATGCACGTGTTACCCCTAGCAAGTTGCTATAAATGATATAAATCAAAATAGCTGGGAAAAATCCCGCATAACGTCCCTTTCGTGGTCCAGAATTAGCCAAGTTAATTGCTATCAAACATAAAATAACCGTCATCACAGCCGCTGAAGCCCGCCATTGTAATTCAGCTAAATCTTGAACATGACCC
>JAUXFA010000069.1 GCA_030620285.1 Piscirickettsiaceae bacterium | reverse complement strand
TCCTTGGCTCACAGAACGACATGGCTACGATCCGACTTGTTACGTAAAACAACAGGCTCATGGAAGATTGCCTTATTCCTACCTTTAGTTACGGTACCGCAAGTAGTCGTGTTTTCTTGGGTAATGAATTTAGCCGGAACGTAAGCCTACCAGAACTTAAGTAAATCACTGATGCTAAAAGTACTAAATCAAGGTACTATTAAAGGTCGTAAATTATTCACGATTGGTTTAATTAATTTTAAACTAACAATAAATTGAACTTTGTAAGCCGAAGAGTTAAGCAAAGCGCTAGAGAGAACAAAATATGACACATCCTGTATTAGAAGCGGTTACCAATGATGTAATCAAACGCAGTCGAGAGACCAGGGCTAAATATCTAGCGCGCATTGATGCTGCTGTTGAAACCGGCCCACATCGTGCGACCTTAGCGTGTGGTAATTTAGTGCATGGCTTTGCCGCCTGTCCGGCAGGAGAAAAGGCTGATTTAACCGGTACTGTGAAAGCAAATATCGGTATCATCTCGTCTTATAACGATATGTTATCAGCGCACCAACCTAATAAAGATTACCCTGATATCATCAAAGCAGCAGCAACCGCAGCCGGCGGGGTAGCACAATTTGCAGGTGGTGTACCTGCCATGTGTGATGGTGTAACTCAAGGTCAGTCGGGAATGGAGTTATCACTTTTCAGTCGCGATGTTATCGCCATGTCAGCAGCTATTGGCCTTAGTCACAATATGTTTGATGCAGCAATGTTTCTTGGGATTTGTGACAAGATTGTTCCGGGCTTGTTGATATCAGCATTAAGTTTTGGTCATTTACCGGCGATCTTTGTGCCTGGTGGCCCAATGCCGAGTGGCTTACCAAATAAAGAAAAAGTCCGTATTCGGCAGTTATATGCTGAAGGTAAAGTAGATCGTGCTGCCTTATTAAAAGCAGAATCTGACTCTTATCATAGTGCGGGCACGTGTACTTTCTATGGAACGGCAAACAGCAATCAGATGATGGTTGAAATGATGGGCTTACAATTACCAGGTGGTTCATTTATTAACCCAGGCACGCCATTACGTGAAGCATTAACCAAAAATGCAACTGAACAAGTATTGAAATACACTGCAATGGGTGATGACTTCCGTCCATTTGGTTATATGATCGATGAAAAAGCGATTATGAATGCTGTTATTGGTTTGATGGCAACTGGCGGTTCAACCAATCACACTATGCATCTAGTAGCGATTGCACGGGCAGCAGGTATTATTATCAATTGGGATGACTTTGATAAAATTACTAAAATCGTACCATTACTCACTCGAATTTATCCAAATGGTGATGCTGATATTAATCACTTCCAAGCAGCCGGTGGTATGGGCGTATTGATTAATGAACTGCTGAAACATGGTTTAATGCATGAAGATATCATGACAGTTGCGTCAACACGAGGTATGGGTAGTTATACTCAAGAACCTAAGCTGATTGACGATAAAGTAATTTGGGAAGAAGGGCCTGAAAATTCATTAGACTCTGAGGTAATCGGTACCGTTAGAAAACCATTTTCAGATACCGGTGGTTTACATTTGATCCACGGTAATCTAGGCCGTGGTATGTCGAAGATTTCAGCCGTAGCAAAAGAACATCAAATTGTCGAAGCGCCAGCCATGGTGTTTGATGATCAAGATGATGTTGTTGCCGCATTTAAACGCGGTGAAATGGAAAAAGATTTGATTGTGGTATTACGCTTCCAAGGGCCTAAAGCTAACGGAATGCCTGAGCTACATAAACTCACACCACTGCTGGGATCGCTGCAGGATAAAGGCTTTAAAGTAGCAATTGTTACTGATGGCCGAATGTCTGGTGCTTCGGGTAAAGTACCCTCAGCAATTCACATGTGCCCAGAATGTGAAGAAGGTGGCCCATTAACACGCGTTCGTACAGGCGATATGATTCGCTTGAATACTCAAACAGGTTCATTAAATATTCAACTTGATCTCGATACTTTTCAGGGCCGCACCCAATGTATTAAAGGTTGTACTGACCATCATTATGGAATGGGTAGAGAGTTATTTGATAGTTTCCGGGCAGGTGTTTCATCGGCTGAAACAGGTGCTATCAATATGTTTAATAACGATCCTATAAACTAACATTACAATTAATTATTTCGGAAAAATAAAAAGAATGAGCAAAACAATTAAAGAAATTATGAATTCATCACCGATTGTACCGGTGATGGTGATCAATAATGTAGAACATGCCGTGCCGTTGGCAAAAGCATTGGTTAAAGGTGGTATAACGGTACTAGAAATCACATTGCGTACTGAAGCAGCGCTAGAGTCTATCAGCCGAATTAAAGCTGAAGTGCCTGATGCGATTGTGGGCGCAGGTACTATCATTAATATTGACACCTTAAACAAAGCCATTGCAGCGGGCGCTGAATTTATCGTTAGTCCTGGCACAACAGATAAAATGATTGATGCGGCACTAGCGACCGGAGTACCATTATTGCCAGGTGTTGCCAACCCAAGTGAAGCGATGCGCTTATTGGAAAAAGGCATTACGGAAATGAAATTTTTCCCTGCAGAAGCGGCAGGCGGCATTCCAATGTTGAAATCAATTGGCGCGCCAATCCCTCAAATTACATTTTGTCCCACAGGTGGTGTCAATCAGAAAAACGTTAAAGACTATTACAGTTTATCGAATGTAGCGTGTGTCGGTGGTTCTTGGATGTGTGCGGCCAATCTTGTTGATAATGAGAATTGGGATGAGATTACGCGTCTATCAGCTGAAGCGATAGAATTAGCAACAGCATAACGATACTTCATGTTTTTATAGAAAAGATTTTTTGTATACGTTTGGAAAAGGCTAAAGAGCGATCTTTAGCCTTTTTTATTAGCTAAAATTAACACCCCACGTTGTAGCCAATCATCAATAAGAGCTTTTGCACCATCTACCACTACTTGAGGATTAGAGTGCTGTAGTTCTTGTATTATTTGTTCGGCAGCGACTTGGCCACTTAAGCCTTCATTAAGTAAATCAAGCAGTCGAGCACTACCAGGATTTAACTCCATAAAAGTAACACTATCATCCTGATTGCGATAAACGAGTAAGTACACGGGACTCTCACTTGCTTGTTTCGGTTGGAAATCAGGACCAATTTGGTGGACTGGGTAGTGGTAAGCTAATGACCAGGCTAATGGTGACGTTTTTAATTCAAGCGCTAAATAATTTTCTTCAGCGTCAAGTTGCATGGGTATAACGTCAGCATCTAAGACACTTAATGCTAGTTCAACCCACTCATAATGTGCTAATTCCTTCAAAAAAACCGGATCATTACTGCTGTCGCGCTCATTATCAAGATACGCTAAAAACTCTCGGGAAACCTCATGAAATAGCGGGGTTTTACTGTGGTGCTTGATCATGAAGTCGCGGATCATGCTATGCCAAATTTCATCTGCAAGTAATTGTCTTAATACCGGAAATCCAGTAGCGATAAAACCTTCAATATTATTATAGAAAAGTTCACGATAAATAGTCATCCGGCGTTGTTCAATATTCTCAGGTGCAGGATTATTATCAGGATCACGCAGATAACGGGCAAATTGATATTGAGTATCAATAAAACTCTGTTTTTTAGGCTGTGCGTGCGACATTATCAAGCGCCTCCTGAGCTGATTGATAATGACGTATTTTATTCACTTCATTAATCAATGATGAAACAGAAGGAATATTAAAGTCGCGTTCTAACAGGGTCGGTAATACACCGTGCTGTTGATATGTCGTTTCTAATAGTTTCCATACCGGATCAATAACATCGGCGCCATGAGTATCAACTTTTAGATCCTTCGCTTCATCATAGTGGCCAGCAATATGCAGATAAGCAATACGGTCACTAGCCACTGATTTTATGTATGTTTCAGCATCATAACCATGATTGATGCTATTGACATAGATATTGTTTACATCAAGTAATAAATCGCAGTCAGCCTGCTCTAGAACGGCATTAAGAAAATCAATTTCATCCATTTCTTGACCAGGGGCAGCATAATAGGAGACATTTTCCATTACGATGCGACGTTCTAATATTTCTTGCACACGTTGGATACGTTTAGCAACGTAGCTTGCCGCTTCCTCAGTAAAGGGTATGGGCATTAAATCGTATAAATGACCATCGTCACTGCAATAACTAAGATGTTCGCTATAACAACGCACATTATGTTTATCGAGGAACTTTTTAAGACGGATTAGAAAGTGCTCATCAAGCGGAGCGGGGCTGCCAATTGAGAGCGATAACCCATGGCATATCATGGGATAGCGTTCAGCAAAATGACTAAACTTTTTACCCAGAACGCCTCCCATTTCCATCCAGTTTTCTGGTGCAACTTCAAGAAAATCAGCTGGATTGTGGTCTAGTGCATCAAGTTCGTCCATAAAACTACGGCGAAGCCCGAGCCCTGCACCAGTAATTGGGCAAGAAGCTGTGTTCATTAAACCATCTCCTGAATGATAAAACCTGCCATTATGACCATTAATAACCAAAAATGTTACACACCAGATTAACTAATTTCTATACGTGATAGCTCAGTTATTTACTTGTCTGCAGTAATCTCAAACATGGTGCGATCAACACCTACATTACCGGTATCTTTATCAAACAAATAAACAATTGCTTTGTAATGGCCAGGTTCAGTAATGGTTATATTACCGGAAAACAAGCTGACGGGGCCGGTGAAATCGAGCGTTACCTCGTCAATTTTACTTTCATTTTTCATAATAATAGCGGTGGCTTCGTAATTATCAGGATCCCAGGGGCCATCTTGGAAAATAGGGCAACCACATAACAGTGTTGCTTTGGTATAAATATCGACTTTGCCGCCGACTAATACTTGCGTCCAAGCATCGACGATAAATCCCGGCATATTAAGCGTAATGCCATCACCTAGGATATCTTTACCAGGAATAATCCAGCTGGTGACTGAGGCGTCTTGTAGTGATTGGCGAAAGCCATAGGGTCCAATGGCTTTAATACGCACTAAACGCGGGCTAGAAATATCAAGCGTTGCGAGATAGCCTGCTGTTTTCTCATCAGTCATAACTTGGCCGCGAGCAATAGGTTCATTGATAATAGCTTCGGTACTACCTGTATCGCCATTTATCCAACCTTGGTCAAGTATTTCACCTGTTTCCGCATCTTCAATAATAACTCTGACACCGCCAACACTAGTACCAATATATTTTGCATCAACGGCTTTTGCTCGTACCATTATTTTGGTTTCAGTGGCAAAGGCATTGCTGCTGAACAGTACCGCCAATGAACCAAGTATAATTATTTTATTTAATTTCATTGTTAACTTCTCACATTAATTATCATGTTAAACACCATGATCTAAATAGTATTTATATTTTAATCCCAAGCATCATACCCACCCGATAAAGAATAGACGTTTGAAAAGCCAAGTTGTTGCAAGGTCACAGCAGCTAAAGCCGAGCGACCCCCCGTTTTACAATATACGATGATAAATGCGTCTCTATTCTGAAATTCGGGATGATTGCCAATCATAAACTCAATCATGCCGCGTGGAATATGATGGGCACTTGATATATGACCAGATTGATGCTCTTGTGGTTCACGGACATCAAGAGCCATGCTACCCTGTGATAGCATTTGCTTTGCTTGCTCGACCGTGACTTCGGTAATTTCTTCTTTTGCAGCTTGCACTAAATCCATAACGGTTTTGGCCATGATTGTTCTCCATTGGTTTAAATATTTTTATGGATATTCTATATAAGAATTAACTGATAAACAAAAACAGTTTTATACTATCGCTACTAATTGAGAAGAGAGCTTTATGTTTGCTTATATCATAAGAAGAATTTTATATGCATTTCCTATATTGATAGGTGTGAATATATTGACATTTGCCCTATTTTTTATGGTCAATACGCCCGATGATATGGCGCGTATGCATTTGGGCGTAAAACATGTTACTCAGCAATCCATGGATGCATGGAAACAGGAAAGGGGCTATGACAAGGCATTATTGTGGAATGGCGAACATAGTGGAATTGAGAAAGCAACAGATACAATCTTTTTTAATAAATCACTCAGTCTTTTTGTTTTTAATTTTGGCCAAGCCGATGATGGTCGTGATATCGCCGCGGATATTCAAACGAGAATGTGGCCAAGTCTCGCTATCGCGGTGCCTATATTTGTAGTAGGTTTATTGGTGAACATCACCTTTGCATTATTAATGGTGTTCTTTAGGGCAACTTATGTGGATTTAGGAGGCGTTGTGATCTGCGTTATTATTATGTCAATTTCGAGCCTGTTTTATATTATTGGCGGCCAGTTTTTGGTTGGAAAAATGATGCAACTAGTCCCAATCTCTGGATATAGCGAAGGTTTTAGTGCGATTAAGTTTCTTATTTTGCCGGTATTGATTGGTATTGTATCGGGTATTGGTGCTGGCTCTCGCTGGTATAGAACTTTGTTTTTAGAAGAAGTATCTAAAGACTATGTGCGTACAGCACGTGCAAAAGGTTTATCTGAAGTCCAAGTGCTATTTCGCCATGTATTAAAAAATGCCATGATTCCAATTTTGACTGGCGCAGTTGTCGTCTTGCCAACACTATTTATG
>JAUXFA010000083.1 GCA_030620285.1 Piscirickettsiaceae bacterium | reverse complement strand
TATCAATCTGCAGCCGATATTTTTAGGGAACATGCGGCATTATCTGGTTTTGAAAATGAGGGTCAACGAGATTTTGATATCAGTGGTTTAGCGTCTATAACAAATACTCAATATGATGATCTTGCTCCCATTCAGTGGCCCGTAACAGCCAATAGCCTAAGTGGTACTGAACGCCTATTTGAAGATAAGCACTTCTTCACATCTACAGGAAAAGCTCAATTAATCGCTATTTATCCCCGCCCACCCGTTAACGCCACGAATGATAACTATCCCTTTATTCTCAATACAGGTCGAATACGCGATCAATGGCATACCATGACTCGAACAGCTCGTTCCACACGGCTCAATAGTCATATCTCTGAACCCATAGTTCAAGTTCATCCAACAGATGCGACTAGCTTACAGTTAAAAAATGGTGGCATTGCTCAACTCGACAGTCAGTGGGGGGATATGCTCGCCCGTATTGTCATCACAGAGGATCAACTGGCTGGCAGTATTTTTGTTCCCATGCATTGGAATGATTTCTATGCTTCAAGAGGACGAGTAAATGCCTTAGTTAACCCTGTTGTTGATCCTATCTCAGGTCAACCAGAATCAAAACATACTCCTGTAAAAATAACACCTTACAAACCCGTTTGGCATGGTTTTATATTGTCTCGATCACCGTTGAGCCTGACGGAACCTCAATACTGGGTTAAAATTAAAGGCGAGCAGTTTTGGCGCTATGAATTGGCTGGAGAGTCGGCGATTGAAAACCCTTCTTCTTGGACTAAAGAACAACTGGGAGCACAAGGGGAATGGCTAGAATTTTCTGATGAAGGAAGGCAAAGTTTTAGAGCAGCTAAAATACAAGATAATCAACTTGAAAGTATTGTATTTATTGCCCCTAATCATGATTTTCCTGCACGTTCCTGGCTCAGCCAACTGTTCTCAGAACAAACTATAAACGATGAAATTCGACTCAATTTATTAGCCGGCAAACCTGGGGCAGGCATACCTGATACAGGAGCCATGGTCTGCGCTTGTTTTGGTATCGGTGAAAATACCATCAAAGATGCCTTTGCCTGTGGCGATGCTAAAACAGTTGATGATATTGGTACTTTACTTAAAGCCGGAACCAACTGCGGCTCGTGTATTCCTGAGATCAAAAAACTAATAACCCCAACCACATAATTCAAACACAAACATAGTGCTAAAACCGCCCCATTTGCGTGCGTTATAACGCAGGGGGTATTCATGTGGTGCAAAACAGTTAAACTCTTGTGTCTAAATACCGCTATCTCATTGTATTTAATATCATTATCTCTCTGGCATGATTATTGTTAATAGTTAAGGTACATGTGCAAACATGTCCATAATTTAGCTTTAATAAAGAGAAATACTATGTCTTATTTAGAACCAACAGAATTTGTAACCAAAATGGTTGATGCCGGTGAATCTAAGGTTTACATGTCAACTAAAGACACCTTAATACGCGCCTTTATGGCGGGGGCGACACTAGCACTTGCCGCTGTTTTTGCCATCACCGTAGCAGTAAAAACAGGCTCACCTATACTCGGTGCCGTGCTATTCCCCGTTGGCTTTATTATGCTTTATCTGATGAAGTTTGATTTATTAACAGGTGTATTTACATTGGTGCCTCTTGCCCTGCTTGATAAGCGGCCCGGCGTAACGACAAACCAAGTTTTACGCAACTGGGGGTTAGTATTTGTTGGTAACTTAGGTGGCGCCTTAACCGTAGCCTTTATGATTTCTTTCATTTTTACCTATGGATACAACATCGATGGCGGTGCTATTGCGGCCAAAGTAAGTAGCATCGGTGAGTCCCGAACCTTAGGCTATAAAGAACATGGTTTAGATGGCTGGTTTACTGTTTTCATCCGTGGCATGTTATGTAACTGGATGGTATCAATGGGCGTGGTAGGAGCCATGATATCGACATCGGCTACAGGCAAAATGGCAGCCATGTGGATGCCTATTATGTTGTTCTTCTATATGGGCTTTGAACATTCAATCGTAAACATGTTTTTATTCCCATTCTCAATGATCATGGGTGGTGACTTTACTATTATCGATTATGTTCTTTGGAATGAATTACCCACTGTTTTGGGTAATCTTGTCGGTGGTTTTGTGCTCGTTGGTTTGCCGTTATACTACACTCATGTCAAAACAAGCGCTGAACGTAAACTGGGCTGAGCATTATTATAATTAAGCCTCTGCTCGATTGAGGGCGGAGGCTCTTTTTTACATGTCAAATTCATTAGCAATAGCCGTTGGGCAACACTCCGATAAAGGACGCAAGGAAGTCAATCAAGACTTTCATGGCATCTATATACCTGAAGACCATCTGTTAACTTCAAAAGGAGTTGCCATTGCCTTGTCCGATGGCATCAGCAGTAGCAGCGTTAGCCAAGTTGCCAGTGAAGCCACTATTCGAGGCTTTCTGATGGATTATTTCTGTACTTCAGAAGCGTGGTCAGTAAAGAAATCTGCACAACAAGTCTTAGCCGCAACCAACTCATGGTTGCACTCACAAACTCAAAAAAGCCAATACCGTTTTGATAAAAACAAAGGCTATGTTTGTACCTTAAGTTCCATGGTACTCAAGTCGACAACAGCCCATATTTTTCATATCGGTGATTCACGGATCTATCGCTTAAGAGACAATGCATTAGAACAATTAACAGAAGATCATCGACACTGGGTGGGTCAAGATGACAGTTATCTCAGCCGAGCAATGGGAATTCATTCCCAACTTGAAATTGATTATCAAACAACCGCTGTAGAAAAAGGTGACATCTTTATTCTAACAACGGATGGCGTCTATGAATTTGTCGACCCTTCATTCATCATTAATGCGATTAAAGATAATAATACTGATCTAGATTTCGCAGCAAAACACATTATAGATGAGGCTTTCGAGCAAGGTAGTGATGATAACCTTACTATTCAAATAGTGAGAATTGATGCGCTACCAAATCAGAATGCAGATGAGTTATATCAACAATTAACAGAGCTACCTTTCCCTCCTGTATTAGAAGCCCGAGAACAATTTGATGGTTATAAAATTATCCGAAGCCTCCATGCAAGTAGTCGTAGTCATGTTTATTTAGCCGTAGATAATGACACCGGAGAGCAGATAGTTATAAAGACACCGTCCATTGATCTTCAAGGTGACCCCGCCTACCTTGAGCGATTTTTGATGGAAGAATGGATTGCTCGACGAATTAATAGCCCCCATGTATTAAAACCCTGCATGCAGTCTCGCAAGCGTCACTACCTTTATATCGTTATGGAATTTATTGAAGGTCAGACTTTGACCCAATGGATGAGGGACAACCCTAAACCTGATACGGAATCTGTACGCGATATTGTTGAACAAATTGCCAAAGGTTTACAAGCTTTTCATCGGATGGAAATGTTGCATCAAGATCTTCGACCTGAAAACATCATGATCGATAGTACTGCCACCGTAAAAATAATTGATTTTGGCGCTACCAAAGTAGCAGGAATCACTGAAATCACCAGCCCCCTTGAACGAACTGATTTATTGGGTACCGCTCAATATACTGCGCCAGAATATTTTCTCGGAGAAGCAGGCTCTTCTCGTTCAGACCTGTATTCTTTGGCTGTGATTGGCTATCAAATGTTCACCGGCAAATTTCCTTATGGCGCTCAAGTAGCAAGAACAAGAACAAAAGCCGCACAAAACAAACTGGCCTACCAGTCTGTTTTGCATGACGAACGTGAAATCCCTGCCTGGATTGATGATGCTCTCAAGAAAGCGCTACACCCAAATCCATATAAACGTTATGAAGAACTATCAGAATTTATATTTGATTTGCGCCATCCAAACAAAGAGTTTCTCAATAAAACAGCGCCACCGCTGATGGACCGTAATCCAGCACTGTTCTGGAAAAGTGTTTCTTTTATCCTAATGATCATTATTGTAATTTTATTACGCCCGTAAATTAATGCGCACTTGTTTAGTGCGCATTAAGATCTCCAGTGGCACAACATGGTGCCGAAAACAAGCCCACAAAGAATAAATGACCATCTATAACAACGACTTACAAGTTGGCACAATTCCAGCAATACGCTTAATACCAATCTTGGTTACCACGCTAAAAGAGAGCTTTTTCCATGCCTGCACAAAAATTGAAGCTATTATCTTTTAGTGGTAATACTCGAATTCTCCACCTCAGTTGGATGGCCTTTTTTATTAGCTTTTTGGTTTGGTTTAATCATGCTCCACTGCTAATTTCAATTCAGCAATCTCTTGGGCTTACTGACCAACAAATAAAAACAATCTTAATTCTTAATGTGGCATTGACCATTCCTGCCCGAATAGTTGTAGGGATGTTGGTCGATAAATATGGTCCTAAAATCACCTTCCCTTTATTATTAGGCATTTCGAGTTTTATCTGTTTCTTTTTTGCCATAGCAGCAAGTTTTGAGCAATTAGCAGTAGCACGATTTATGCTGGGTTTTGTCGGCGCTGGCTTTGTTATTGGTGTTCGGATGATTTCAGAATGGTATCCAGCAAAACAAGTTGGCTTAGCAACCGGTATTTATGGTGGCTTGGGTAATTTTGGTGCTGCAGGTGCATCAATTAGTTTGCCGATAGTTGCACTCTTGTTTGGTGGTGAGGATGGTTGGCGTTATGCCGTAGCACTTACTGGTGTAATAGCGTTTGTTTATGCCTTTATCTACTACAACTCCGTTTCAGATACACCGAAAGGCTCAACTTATTTTAAACCTAAAAAATCAGGTGGCTTAGAAGTCACCAGCAAGGGTGACCTCATTTTTTATTTGATAATGAATGTCCCAATGTATGCTGCATTGGCGGTTTTAGCATGGAAGTTATCACCAAGTGGCGTAAGTCTACTTACAACAGAAATTGTACAAGCTATTTATATTAGCTTATTCATATTGTATTTTTATCAGGCTTACCATATTTACCAAGTAAACAAAGACATCTTTGTTAAATCGGTGCCGGCCATTCATCGATATAAATTTAAACAAGTTGCAGTATTAGATTTGGCCTATATGGTGGCCTTTGGCTCCGAGTTGGCTGTTGTTTCTATGTTGCCTTTATTCTTCTACAACATGTTCGAGATTAGTGCTGTACAAGCAGGTCTATTAGGTTCAGGTTTTGCCTTTATGAATTTAATATCACGGCCAACGGGTGGATTGCTAAGTGATCGCTTTGGTCGTAAAGTCGCATTGAGCTTTTGTATTGCTGGTTTAGCTGTAGGTTATTATGTGATGAGTCAAATTACATCTGAATGGCCAATTGTTTTTGCTGTTCTGGCCTCAATGGCATGTGCTTTTTTTGTTAATGCAGGCTGCGGTGCAGTATTCGCTGTTGTGCCATTAATTCAACGCCGTTTAACTGGACAAATTGCAGGCATGACCGGTGCTTACGGCAATATTGGCGCATTAATATTTTTAACCGTCTTATCTCTGGTTGCCACAAAAACATTCTTTTTAGTGATTGCTGCAACCGCAGTGGTGACATTAGTTGCTGTACAGTTTATGGATGAGCCAAAAGGACAAATGGCTGAAGTCCTTCCAGATGGGACTGTACAAATGATTGACGTAAATTAAGCTTATAAAATGGATTAAGATAAACTACAACAACTCACTCGGTTTAAGATGGGTTGCTTTCAAAGGTTGAGAAATGACAACTAAATTACAACTGAATATTGGCTCTTGCTCCAATAAAGGAGTTAAAGAAGAAAACCAAGATTCATTGGGACACCTTATTCCTGACAACATTACCTTGCTAACCGGCAAAGGTGCTGCGTTTGCATTAGCTGATGGTGTCAGCAGCAGTGCAGAAGCCAAACAAGCGAGCCAGTGTTGTGTAACGGGATTTCTAGATGATTATTTCAGTACGCCCGATTCATGGTCGGTAAAAAAATCGGGAGGCAAAGTTCTAACAGCACTTAATAACTGGTTATTTAGTCAAAGCAATCAATATC
>JAUXFA010000159.1 GCA_030620285.1 Piscirickettsiaceae bacterium | reverse complement strand
CTAGTCATTGTCTTCCTAAGACCGCTTGGCCTCCGACTTGATAAAATTGTCGCCTCATATGAATTGTTGGACCGTATATCACCCTCGGTGCTACACCGATTAAATCAGGCTATCGCTATGGCTGAATGGCAAGGGCCTAAAGCTGGATTGGATGTATTGCAAGCAATAGATAATCCGATATGGCTCAATAGCTCATATCATTGGAATGCCGTTCTGGCAGATTTGCAATACCGCTGTGGTGAAACAACGTTGGCGCAGGAAAGCGCTAAACAGGCGTTGCAAAAAGCACCAACAGACAATATTAAAAAATTATTGGGTAGCCGATTCAGAAAATATAACCCTTTGCCATTACACGGTATTCACTAGGCAGCTTACAAAAGTGTCAAAACAAGATTAATACAGTACAGTATTGTCATGCTCCTAATTATCACGGTTTAGTAAAAGGACTTTTATGAGTTTTAATCAACAATTGCATGATGAGCTGCTTGCAATGGAAAATGAAGACCAGCAAGTTTTACAAGAATTAGTTGATAACGGTGAGTTAGGGACCGTTGAATACCATCCAAGAATCAAAGCTATCCACGAAAAAAATAATGCTCGGATTAAAGAAATTATTAATCAATATGGCTGGCCTGGTTTTAGTCTGGTTGGCAAGGAAGGCTCTCATGCTTCATGGTTAATCGTTCAGCATGCCGTGTTAGACACTCAGTTCATGGATAAAGCACTGTCTGTATTAAAAGAAGCTATAAATCAAGGTGAAGCAGAGTCATGGTGTTTTGCTTATCTTCAAGATAGGGTGCTTACAATGTCAAATAAGCTACAAATTTATGGCACTCAGCATGATACTGACGAAAATGGGGTTGTATCTCCGTTCCCCATTAAAGAGCCTGAAAAAGTTGATGCGCTACGGAAAGAAATTGGACTTGAGCCTCTTTCAAAGGTCACCAAAATGATTCAAAAAAGGCATGATGAGACAATACGTAATCGTAAATAAAAAGATTCCTGTCGACCCACTAATTAACATTTAGCCTCTATATCAAGGTCATGGCTAAATTAAATCCTAACGATTCGTTAGATTTACTCCTGCTCATCTCCTTCAACAGCTTGCCGTTCTGGGAAAAATAATCGCGGTTCAACCCGTTGGTCATTCAGGCTAACACCTAAATGTAAATGTGGCCCTGTTACTCGCCCTGTCATTCCTACTGTGCCAATCACCTCACCTTGCTGAATGGTTTGACCTGCTTCAACACCAATTTGGTCCATATGGCAAAACATAGTGACTAAACCCTGACCATGATCGATAAATACGGTATTGCCATTAAAGAAATAATCACCGGTATCTCTAATAATACCGCCAGCTGGCGCATGAATTTCAGTGCCTGTTGGTGCGGCAATATCCATTCCACTATGAGGTCGCCGTGGCTGGTCATTAAACACTCTTCGTCGACCAAACAAACCGCTGACACGGCCTTCAATTGGCCAAATAAATTGTGGTGGCAAGTCATCACTTTCTGTCCAATGACGAAGTGCTTGTTTGATTTTTATGGATTCCGGACCTATGCGATCCATATCTAATTTATTGGGATTGACCTTACGTTTATTGGTAATGGTTATATGCTGCGTCGGGTATTGCTTGTCTTCAATCTCAAATAAGGCGGTACTGGTTAAGCCATCCGCTATAACGGTTAGTTTTTGACTGCCAATTTTTGCGGTTAGTGGCACCCCTACTATTGCCAACCATTGCTGGTCTTGTTGCACCACCATCACTTGACGGTATTTATACTTCACCAAGGGTTTGCTTGTCGTATCCAGTGCTAATGGCACAATGACCACGCCTCCGGGCACGGCTGATTGTTGCGGTAAATCGCCTGCTGAAACAGTCATGCTAATGATGATGCATGCTGCTATTGATAATGCTTTAATCATGTTTTACCTCTTTGACTTCACACCGCAATTGCCCTTGTTGCAGTCGGACATTAATATGCTGGCCCAGTTCGATATTAGCAACATTTCGTAATACCGAACCCGACTCACTTTCTGTGGTAATACTGTAGCCTCTCTCTAAAGTATTCAATGGACTAACAGCAGCTAAAGTTCTTATCTGTTGACTCAGATTAGAACGGATATTATCTATTTTGTTTTGAATACTTTGTTGTAAGCGATCGTTTAAACTCGCTATTTTATAGTGCTGAGTTTCAATTTTTTGTTGTGGATGTTTGAGCCGCACCGACCAATGATCTAGCTGATGGCGTTTGTCGTTAATCAATTGCCTATACGCACGTTGAAACTGTTGCTGTAGGCGATCAAGTCGTTGTTGTTGCTGTTCTATTTTGGTTTGTGGTGATAATAATCTTTGTTGTAAATAATTAAAATGTCGCCGTTCATTTTTCAAATAAGCAATCAACAATTCAGCCAAGCGTTGACGATAATTATTTATTTTCACTAACCAATCTGCGGTATCAGGTACGGCAATTTCTGCGGCGGCTGACGGTGTTGGGGCTCGCACATCAGCAACAAAATCTGCAATAGTGAAATCCACTTCATGACCCACCGCACTAATAATGGGGAGTTCACAAGCAAATATAGCGCGCGCTACTTGTTCTTCATTAAAACTCCATAAATCTTCTAACGAACCCCCGCCTCGACTTATGATTAATAGATCACATTCTTGTCGTTGATCAGCCAAAAAAATTGCCTGTGCAATTTGTTGCGCTGAGTCAGTACCTTGCACCGCAACGGGATATAAAATGACCTTAGCAGCGGGGAAACGGCGATTTAATACCGTTATTATATCGTGTACAGCTGCGCCATCTGGAGAAGACACTACGCCTATAGCCGTTGGTATATCTGGAAGTTCTTTTTTAAATTTTTGATCAAACAAGCCCTCTTCACTCAAACGATGTTTTAAGGCTTCGTATGCGCGTTGCAATGCACCACTGCCCGCCTCTTCCATGTGTTCAACAACAAGTTGGAACTCGCCTCGACCTTCATATAAAGTCACGCGAACACGCAATAATACTTGCATGCCATTTTCAGGGATAAAGCGCAATTGGCGATTACGATTGCGGAACATAGCGCATCGCACCTGCGCAGCTTCATCTTTGAGCGTGAAGTAAATATGACCGGACCCGGGCATGGCAAGATTCGATATTTCACCTTCCACCCACAACAATGGAAATGAGCCTTCCAATACCCCGCGCGCTTCACGAACTAATCGCGAAACGGCATAGACCTCTTTGACAGGTCTTGCTGCTAAGTTTGTATTGCTATCCAGTGCCATAAGAACCCTGATATAATGCGCGGTTAATATTTTCAGTAATTACAGGAACTGCCCTATGAGAATTGCTCAAGAAGCGCTCACATTCGACGACGTATTATTACTGCCTGCCTATTCTAACGTAATGCCACGTGATGTCAGTCTTACCACTCAGCTAACGCGTGATATCACCATTAATATTCCACTATTATCTGCCGCAATGGATACTGTTACAGAAAGTAGATTAGCAATAGCAATGGCGCAAGAAGGTGGTCTTGGTATTCTACACAAAAATATGACGATTGAAGAGCAGGCTGATGAAGTCCGAAAAGTTAAGCGTTTCGAAAGCGGTGTAGTGCGTGATCCGATTACCGTCAGTCCAACGGCTACTATTGGTGAAGTTCTTGAATTAACACGGGCTAATAAGTTTTCAGGTATGCCTGTTGTTGATGGTCATAATCTTGTGGGTATTGTTACTAGTCGTGATTTACGTTTTGAAACTCACTTTGATAATCCGGTGTCATCGGTGATGACCACTAAAGAAAATTTGGTCACTGTCAAAGAAAATGCGCCTCGTGAAGAAGTATTAAACTTACTCCACACCAATCGCATTGAAAAAGTGTTGGTGATTGATGATGAATTTCATTTACAAGGCATGATCACCGTTAAAGATATTCAAAAATCGACTGAAAATCCATTGGCCTCAAAAGATGATCAGCAACGTTTACGAGTAGGCGCAGCAACTGGCATTGGTGCTGAAAGTCAGGCCCGTGTTAAAGCTTTGGTTGAGGCTGGTGTTGATGTGATTGTTGTTGATACCGCTCACGGTCACTCACAAGGTGTATTAGATCAAGTACGTTGGGTAAAAGATCATTTCCCTCAAGTTCAACTTATTGGTGGCAATATTGCTACGGGTGCTGCTGCAACTGCCTTAGTTGAAGCTGGTGCTGATGCTGTTAAAGTCGGTATTGGTCCAGGATCGATTTGTACAACACGTATTGTTGCGGGTGTCGGTGCCCCACAAATTTCTGCAATTAGTAATGTTGCCCAAGCACTTGAAGGCACGGGTGTGCCATT
>JAUXFA010000087.1 GCA_030620285.1 Piscirickettsiaceae bacterium | reverse complement strand
TTGGCTCACAGAACGACATGGCTACGATCCGACTTTTCAGAGACAAGGCGAACAATTCCATCAGCAAATTGACTTCTTTTATCGGACGTCGCCAGTTTTCACTGCTAAATGCAAATAAGCTTAATACAGCGATCTCACGTTGTGCACAGTGCTTTACAATATTTTCGACTGCTTTAACGCCTGCTCTGTGACCCATAAAACGAGGTTGATGACGTTGTTTCGCCCAACGACCATTACCATCCATAATAATCGCAATATGTTGTGGAACTGGGCGCTCTTCCTCAGACATGACAATTTCTATCCATTTGTTGAAATGTACTGATAATTACACTTCCATTAAATCTGCTTCTTTTGCTGTCAGCACATCTTCGATTTGTTTAATGCCTGAATCCGTTAATTTTTGAATGGTTTCTTCGGCACCACGTTCTTCATCTTCCGAAATTTCTTTTTCTTTTAGTAATTCTTTCAAGGTACTATTCGCATCACGCCGAATATTACGAACAGCAATACGAGCATTTTCTGCTTCGGCCTTCGCCACTTTCACTAAATCACGGCGACGTTCTTCAGTTAGCGGTGGGATCGGAATACGAATCGTCATGCCAGCGCTATTCGGGTTAACCCCTAAATCTGATGTCATAATGGCTTTTTCAACAACCGACAACATCGGCTTCTCCCATGGTGTCACAATCAAAGTACGTGCATCTTCAATACCCACATTGGCAACTTGGCTAAGCGGCACATCAGAGCCATAGTAAGGAACCATCACATGATCCAATAGACTAGTATGAGCTCGTCCAGCGCGAATTTTTGCCATGGCATTGGTCAATGCAGCCACGCTTTTTTGCATTCTATCTGCCGCGTCTTTTTTAATATCTTCAATCATGTTTATCTATCCTACATCAGTCCTTATTTAACTAAAGTACCAATATCTTCACCGTGAATAATTTTAGTTAAGTTGCCTTGCTTATGAACATCAAATATCCGTAATGGCATATTTTGTTCCTGGCACATTACGACCGCAGTCGTATCCATAACACCTAGGCGTTTATCGATAACTTCATCATAACTAAGCTCTTGATAACGTACAGCATCCGGATCCTTTTTAGGATCCGCAGTATAGACACCATCCACCTGTGTCGCTTTCAACATTAATTCAGCACCAATTTCAACAGCACGTAAACTGGCAGCAGAGTCAGTAGTGAAAAAGGGATTACCCGTTCCTGCAGCAAAAATCACTACCCGACCTTTTTCCAAATGGCGAATTGCCCGACGACGTAAATAATCTTCACAGACTTCATTGATCTTAATTGCTGACATCACACGACAAAATGCACCATGTTGTTCAAGTGCATCTTGTAGTGCCAAGGCATTCATTACCGTGGCGAGCATGCCCATATGATCGCCACTGACACGGTCCATACCACTTGCAGCCAAGCCTGCACCACGGAAAATATTACCTCCACCAATGACAATACCGATCTCAACACCTTGCGCGCTAAGAACGGAAATTTCTTTGGCAAAACGGGAAATCACTTCAGGATCAATTCCAAAATCAGCCTTTCCCATTAACGCCTCACCACTTAATTTAAGTAGTATGCGTTTATATATCGGTTGATTTCCCATTTCTGTCATACTTTAACTTCCTTTAGCTTGTGCCATAACTTCTTCAGCGAAATTATCTTCTTTTTTCTCGATACCTTCACCAACTTCAAAGAATTTAAATGCATTCACAGTCGCGTTAGCCTGACCAATCAATTTCTCAATCGTCACATCAGGATCTTTAACAAATGCCTGACCCAGCAAGCTAATTTCATTAACAAATTTCTTCATGCGGCCTTCGACCATTTTTTCAATAATCGCTTCTGGTTTGCCACTGTCTTTAGCTTGAGTCGCTACAATATCACGTTCTTTCTCAAGTAGCTCTGTTGGTAGGTCCTCACCAGACACTGCTTGAGGTCGACTTGCCGCCACATGCATCGCTAAATCTTTCGCTAACGTCATATCACCACCAGTTAATTTAACCATGGTACCAATGCGATCACCATGACGATATGAACCAATAACACCGTTTTCACTATTCATTAATTCAAAGCGGCGAACTTGAATATTCTCGCCAATTTTAGCAACTAAGGCTTGACGAACAACTTCAACACTTTCACCTGCATCATTCAATGCAAGAGCCATCAAACTATTAAGATCAGCAGGTTGACCTTCAAGAACTGTTTTAGATAATTGATTAACAAAATTAATGAAATCCTCTGCTTTCGCAACAAAATCAGTTTCAGAGTTAATTTCAATCATCACTGCACGTTTACCATCAGTGCTGGTTTCAATTGCAATCACACCTTCAGCCGCGATCCGATCCGATTTTTTATCTGCTTTTGCCAAACCTGATTTACGCATTGCTTCAACAGCGGCTTCAATATCGCCGTTTGATTCTACTAATGCTTTTTTACATTCCATCATGCCTGAGCCAGTACGCCCACGCAGTTCTTTAACTAGTGCTGCTGTAATTGCCATTTCTTTATTACCTTTAATTCACTTTCTGTCGATTCGTTTTAATGTCAACGAACCACATATACAACACAGGCCCACTAAAAAGTGAGCCTGTATTCTCCATTCCACTATGTAGGTGTTACTCAGCAGCCGCTTCTGTGCTTTCTGCAGCAACCTCTATTTCTTGTTCCTTATCGCTTGTTGCAACAGACGCACGACCTTCTAATATTGCATCCGCCATACTTGACGTATAAAGCTTAATCGCACGCATAGAATCATCGTTCCCAGGGATAACATAATCCACACCATCTGGGTTGCTATTACTATCAACAATCGCAATAACAGGAATACCTAAATTGTTTGCTTCTTTAATTGCAATACGTTCGTGATCAACATCAATGACAAACATAGCATCAGGTAGGTTACCCATTTTGCGGATACCCCCAATACTTTTTTCTAATTTTTCTTGTTCACGAGTTAAGTTCAAGACTTCTTTCTTTTTCAAACCTTCTAATTTGCCAGATTCGATCATTGTTTGGATAGAATCCAAACGCTTGATTGATTGACGTATCGTTTGGTAGTTAGTCAACATACCGCCTAACCAGCGACGGTTAACGTAAGGCATCCCTGCACGTTCTGCATCTTCACGAATCACATCTTGGGCAGCGCGTTTAGTGCCGACAAATAAGATACGCCCTTTTTTAGAAGCTAATTTACCAACAAAGTTCAACGCATCGTTAAACATCGGTAAACTGTGCTCAAGATTGATGATGTGAATATTATTACGTTTACCAAAAATAAATGGACCCATTTTAGGGTTCCAATAACGTGTTTGGTGACCAAAGTGAACGCCTGCTTCTAGCATTTGGCGCATAGTTGTTTTTGCCATTTTATATAAAACCTTTTATTAGTAGTTGGGGTTAAACCTCCATACACCCCAAGTATCGACTATACTGACGAACAGATAGCACCCCGATATTTGTGCCGGTGTATGTGTGATTTTTGCCTTAATAGGCGCGCATTTTATACCATAAAAGCGAATAAATAACAATGTAAAATAAGTCTATGACTCAGAATTTTATCGTTAAATTTATAGCCTATTCATTATCGAGCTCAACATCTTTTATCGAAATAAAATCCATTTCTGGTTGTTTGTCCCATTTTACGGCAAAATACCCTACTAATTATCTCTATATTATTAGGAATATTCAGCTATGGCTGTCAGCATTAAAACCGCCGATGAAATTGAAAAAATGCGTGTCGCAGGACGTCTTGCTGCCGAGGTACTGACTATGATTGAGCCTCATGTTAAAGCGGGCATTACCACAGATGAATTAGACCAGATATGCCATAACTATATTATTAATGAACAACGGGCTATCCCTGCCCCGCTCAATTATCACGGTTTTCCAAAGTCAATTTGCACCTCGGTCAATCATGTAATTTGTCATGGCATTCCAGGGACTAAAAGACTCAAAGATGGCGACATTATTAATATTGATATCACCGTTATCAAAGCAGAGTATCACGGTGATACCAGCAAAATGTTTCACGTCGGTAAAACCTCTATTTTAGCTAATCGTCTCTGTAATAATGCCCGTGAAGCAATGCTACTTGGCATTGGCTTAGTTAAACCGGGTACAACGCTAGGGGATATTGGACATATTATTCAACAACATGCTGAAGCCCAAAACTTCTCTATTGTGCGTGAATACTGTGGTCATGGCATTGGAAAGGTATTCCATGAAGAGCCACAGGTTTTACACTATGGAAATCCTGGTGAAGGTTTAGTTTTAGAGGCAGGCATGACCTTTACAATTGAACCGATGGTCAATGCTGGCAAACGACAGATCAAACAATTACCCGATGGTTGGACTGTCGTCACTAAAGATAGATCTCTATCCGCTCAATGGGAACATACTATTCTCGTCACAAACGATGGCCATGAAATTCTGACATTACGCGAAGATGAAGTGATTTAATTTATGACCAATTCACTGCTTTCTCTTTGGCAGCTTGCTGATAATACACCGCCTAGTGCAAACACAATAGAAAGTACATTTTATCGGAATGCACTTCAACAAGGGCAAATATACCTCCGACAACAGTTTGAATCTCAAGCTGATATTGTTACTTTAATTCAACAACGTGCTTTTTTTGTTGACCAAGTATTGCAACATCTCTGGCTACAAAATATTAGTGATAATGCACCTATTAGCTTACTCGCTGTAGGTGGCTATGGTCGAAACGAACTTCACCCCTATTCAGATATTGATTTACTCATATTATTAGACGAATCAGTTTCTGAGGAACCTCCAAGTGGCTTAGCTGAGTTTATCACCTTTCTTTGGGATATCGGACTTGAAGTGGGCCATAGTGTCCGCTCAATTTCCGAATGTCGGCAACAAGCAGAAACGGATATTACCATCGCAACCAATATGCTAGAAACACGCTTATTATGTGGTGATTCTGCTTTATTTCTGACTCTACAACAGCTCACCATTGATAATAAAACATGGGATACAGGTCATTTTTATCAAGCAAAAAAACAAGAGCAAACCCAGCGCCACAAAAAATATAATGATACCGCTAATAATCTTGAACCCAATATAAAAGAAGCACCTGGCGGTTTACGAGATATACAAGTTATTAGCTGGGTCGCTCAACAACACTTCGGTGTCAAAGATTTACACGGCTTAATGCAAAAAGGTTTCATCGCAGAAACCGAATATACGCTTTTAGAAAAAGCACATAATTTTTTATGGAAAATACGCTTTGCTTTACACCTTGAAGCGGGGCGAAAACAAGAAAAATTAATGATCAATTATCAACGTGATATTGCCACTCAATTTGGCTATCGTGATACTGATAAACGCCTTGCTGTTGAGCAATTTATGAAGGATTATTACCTTTGTGCCCGTTCTGTTGGGCAGCTAAATGAGCTGCTATTACAGATCTTCGAAGAAAATATCATTCTTGCCGATGAGCCTCGCGATATAGAACCTCTCAACAGGCGATTTCAAAATCATAATGGTTATATTGAGACTATTAATTCCGGAATTTTTGCACACTACCCATACGCGATGTTGGAACTATTCTTAATGCTGCAACAGCACCCTGAAATACGGGGAGTTCGTGCCGATACTATCCGTCAACTGCACGCCCATATTCATTTGATAGACGATCGGTTTCGAGATGATATCCAAAGCCAGACATTGTTTATGGAAATCATTCGCCAACCGACAGGTATCACCCATGAGTTTCGCCGCATGAACAAGCTCGGTGTGCTCGGCGGCTATTTACCTGAATTCGGCGTAATCGTTGGGCAAATGCAACATGATCTATTTCATATATACACCGTCGATGAACATACCTTATTTCT
>JAUXFA010000141.1 GCA_030620285.1 Piscirickettsiaceae bacterium | reverse complement strand
TACTTATAATGAGAAATAATATGAAGTAGATATATGTTCTTAATTTCATTTAAACATGCCTAATTAGCAACAACCATCAAAAACCAATATTAATCACAGGTTACACTGGCCGGCACCCACGGTGCTAAAAAATATTAAGGATTCAGCCAGTTTTATTTTTTGTCTAACCCTAATAATAAACCCTCGACAACCACTATACCTGCCCAATATCATGCAAATAAGACTGAGCAATTTCATGATATCTTGCCACACACCTTGATTCTTTCTGGTAATGGTTTGTGGTGTACCAAAACTTAGAAACTTAATTCTCAGCACCATCCGCACCAATTCCAGTTTGCGATCGAATAAATTGATGTTCAAATTTTTTGCGTTCATTTTCTGCTCGTTTACTGCGATCAGTAATTGAAAAAATCCAAATACACATAAAGGCAATAGTGACAGAAAATAAAGCCGGATATTTATAAGGGAATATTGCTTCCTCATTACCCAGAATATCCACCCACACTATCGGTCCAATAATCACCAATACCACCGCTGTTAACAATCCTGCAAAACCACCAATAAAAGCGCCGCGTGTAGTCAAACCTTTCCAGTACATTGATAAAATCAAGGTTGGGAAATTAGCACTGGCAGCAATAGCAAAAGCCAAACCCACCATGAAAGCAATATTTTGTTCTTCAAATAAAATCCCAAGATAGATCGCCACTGCTCCTAAAATAACAGTCGCTATTTTTGATACTCGTATTTCTTGTTTGGCTGTACTGTTGCCTTTTTTAAATACGCTGGCATACAAATCATGTGAAATAGCCGAAGCTCCAGCCAGAGTTAAACCCGACACTACTGCTAAAATAGTGGCAAAAGCAACGGCAGATATAAAGCCCAGGAAGAAATCACCTCCCACTGCTTTTGATAAATGGATGGCCGCCATATTATTACCGCCAATCAACAAACCCTTCACATCCAAAAATTCAGGATTAGTCGATACCAGTACTATCGCTCCAAAACCAATCACAAAAGTGAGTATATAAAAATAACCAATAAAACCCGTGGCAAAAAACACTGATCGTCTAGCTTGTTTAGCATCGGAGACGGTAAAAAATCGCATTAAAATATGTGGTAAACCAGCCGTACCAAAAATCAAAGCGACCCCTAATGAAATGGCAGAAATAGGATCAGACACTAATCCACCCGGGGCCATAATATCCATACCTTTTGGATGTGCAGATACCGCTTGCTGAAATAACAAGTTCAGGTCAAAACCAACATGTTTAAGCACCATAAATGCCATAAAGCTTGCACCCAACAGCAACAGCACTGCTTTGATGATTTGTACCCATGTGGTCGCTAACATACCGCCAAACATCACATACAACACCATTAATACGCCAACTATTACCACCGCATAGTGATAAGGCAAACCAAATAGTAATTGAATTAATTTCCCCGCGCCCACCATTTGAGCAATTAAATATAAAGCGACAACTGCCAAGGTGCCGCAGGCAGATAAAGTTCGAATAGGAAATTGAGCTAAACGATACGACACCACATCTGCAAAGGTATAACGACCAAGATTTCGAAGCCGTTCTGCAATGAGGAATAAAATAAGCGGCCAACCGATCAAAAAACCAATGGAATAAATAAGGCCGTCATATCCGGATAAATACACCAGACCTGAAATGCCCAAGAATGAAGCGGCTGACATATAGTCACCGGCAATAGCCAGACCATTCTGAAAACCTGTTATACCACCACCTGCAGCATAATAATCAGAAGTTGAGCGCATTCTCTTAGCCGCCCAATAGGTGATAGCTAACGTCGCTGCCACAAATATTAAAAACATCACCACAGCAGGTATATTCAATGGTTGTTGTTCAACCATGTCGCTCATCGAATCTGCAGCCCAACTACCTGAGCTAAACAAAAACAAGAGTATAAATAAAGCTGTTTTCATTGTTTTAACTCACTGATAATTTCTTGATTGATGCGGTCAAAGTCCTTATTGGCTTTTCGCACATAAACCCCTGTCAATATAAACGCCACCACAATAATGAATACACCAACAGGAATGCCAATTGTTATTACACCACCGTTAAGCGAGCGACCTAACCATTCTGGGGAAAAAGCGATCAGCAAGATAAACGAAAAATACATGACTAAAATAACGGAGGCTAAACTCCAAGCCCAGCGAGAACGTTGTTTTACAAGTTGCTCAAATTTTGGGTTTTGCTTTACTTGCTCATACAGATCGGCACTCATATCTTTATCCTTTCTCTCACATCATGAAATGAGTAGATTAAAACACACTCATAGCAGTAATAAACTTAGCACACCAAACCACATTCAAATTTTGCATATTTTCAACTGATGTTATCCGATATTGTATATACAAAAAAACAGCTTTCCTTATTTCACCTTTCTAAATTTTTAAGGAAAATATTAGCTGGTTTACCTATTGCTTATTAACAGGATAAGTTAGAATTAAATAGCTTACTCATTCATCCTGCCGTTAATTAGGAGCCACCCTTGGAACACGCACATTATTTCAAACGTAACACTGTCTATAAATCTGATGGTGATGATATTTCAGTAATTGATGTTCAGGAAAATAATGCCGTCACCGCTCTCGATCCATGGATGGCAACAGTCGTTTTACTTGCTGATGGACAACACACTATAGATCAACTCATCCAACATATGACTAGGCAGTATCCTAATGAGGCTCCTGATAATTTAGTTGAGACAATTGAATCAGTTATGTCTCGTCTCGTCGATAGTGGCGTGATTGAACTCACCTCTCGCCCCACTCTCCTCCCATACTATCTTCGTATCCCTCTGGATGAACAAGATCCTAAAAAAGCAACAGAGTTAATGGTTAGCGATGGCTTTATTTAGTGAAATAAGTAGTATCACTAATAATAAACCCTCAACAATTGCTGTATCTGCTCAAACTCATGCAAATAAGGCTGAGCAACCTCATGATGTCTTGCCACTACAATTAAATCATGGGAAAAAACAGAGGTGTTATACCAGTTAAAACTACCATCGATCACCACATGATTATCAATAATGCAGTATTTTGAATGGATGGGTGAATATGGAACCAAATGATCATCTTTGCCATAAACCAACCCCACAGAAATACCATGAGACTTTAACCTCTCCACAACAGGTAATAATGGCCGGCTCAACTCTTCTTCCATCGTTCTTTCCTTACCAACTTCACCTTGCCGAGCTAAATGACCATTAAATAGTATCTGCACGTCTACACCGCGATGTTTGGCATTGATCAATGCACAAATAACACTATCACTATGCTCACCTAATAAATCTCCTACCAAAAACAGTGTGAGTTTGATCGAATATTGAGCCCGATGAATTTCAGATAAAATAGCTTGATGAGGAAAGTAAGTACTGCCATTCAGCATCGCATGTCGACCAAAGGTATAGAGCAAATTGAATTGGCTGTGTGGATTGATACCATATTTTTGGATCACGCCACCGCGTTGGCTTTGAAAAATATTATCAAATAACCGGCAAACACCTTTGGAATGAAAGGTCATACCCGATTCCCAATTTGCCCACCAGCGATCAAATGTAATGTTAAACGATCCCTGAATGCAATCTTCATCATTAAAAATGATAAATTTAGTATGCATATCAGGTTCAACTTCAATCAAATGATGTTGCGGACTACACACCACGCCAATTAGCTCAATTCCTGAATGTTTTAACCGAGCATAATTATGACTATTGGTCAAGGTCATCTTCCGCCAATCAACAATGCACTGCACCCACACACCATTTTTACTAGCATGAATCAAATGACTAATAAAATCAGCATCATCAATACAATCCACACTCACTTTAATGGTGCAAAGCCTGTCAGGTTCATCTTGTTTGGTACGTATTACTTTGTTGATCAAGTGGTGAATATAATTTTTAGGATGATATGGATGTTCAGGCTGGCCTTTGGTAAATTTTGGAACCAGCTCTAGCGATTCAAAATGATCGTTAAACCAATCAGTATCACATTGCAGCTCTTGAGCATTTAACTCATAGGTTTGGTGATAATTGGGCGTCGAATATTCATCACTAATGCGACGATATTGTGCCTCATCTTGATTGCCCTGTAGTTGAGGCCAATCCATATAAATATATTCTTTTTCAGAGACCGTAGATTGCTCATGCAGGTGAACAATATAAGAAATTTTGATGCAATTAATTTGACCAAATGTTTGTGAAAATGGATGGATATAAAAATCACGTGTTCGACGTTTATGTTTGTCCCACTCAATATCGTAAGGATCGGTATCAACAATATAGGTTTCAATAATATTATCGTTGCGAAAGACCTTTAGAATGACTTTTAAATTAGCTTCCACACCATAAAAAACGTCAAAATCTATCTTTCCCCAACGAATGAAGAATTCATGATTAAAGTCATTAGTCCTTACAAAAGAGCCACCTAACTCACCATGAAAAGGTAAGGCATAGTGTTCTGCGTTATGCATTTATATCTTTTCCTTTTTTATTTAATCCTTTGCTTCAAATGTCATCAAGTAACCACAATGATCGGAAACTCGACCATACCCATCCTGCTCAGTAAAAATAACCTCAGCTGAGGTCACCTGCAATTTACTGCCTTTATCCATAAAAATATAGTCAATACGATAATCATC
>JAUXFA010000062.1 GCA_030620285.1 Piscirickettsiaceae bacterium | reverse complement strand
GTCTTCAATATTTTTGCCAGGGACAGATAAAAACTCTGCCGGCTTATTAATCACCAACATCACCTCATCTTGATAAACAATATCAATTGTTTTGCCCGCGGCAGGATTGTTTAATAAGGGGTTGTCATCAAGAGTAATGCCTTCCAGCATATGTCCTAAAATAGGCTGACATTTTCCTTGGCAAGCAGTATAAAAACTGAGGTGCTGCCTGACTTCAGACTTAGGTGAACTTCCCCACCAGAACTCGGCCATGGCTAATGGTTTCATCTCATTTTGAAATGCATATTGCAATAACTTAGGAGTGGCACATTCCCCTGCTCCTGCTGGCGGTGTTTGCTGGGTTGTTTGTTTGAAAATAACACATAAACTTTTTTCAACGCCGTCTTTGTTTAGAAAGCTATAGTGATCAAATAGCTTTTTCTGTAAGGAGTTTGATAAGTCTTTGCGTTGTTGTTTTAAGCCCTCTATTTCATCGGTTAGCGGCTTCAGCTTTTGTTGTGCTTTATCAACCCGATCATCCCAATAAATGTTTAGATCTCTTAATTGGTTTTTGTGTTGAATACTTTGTTTGCTTAATTGATCTTTAAGTTGAAGGAAATCATCGTTATTTAACCTTTTTTCAGCGGCAATACGCTGCTTCTTACGCACTTTACGACCTTCAATCATATCCGCTCTATGTGCTGATATTTGAGTATTTTCAGCATCTTTTTCAACATCTAATGCTGCTTCAAACTCGGCAATTTTTGGGTTTTTCTGTCGTTCTTTAATCTGTTTATTTAGTTGGTTTATGGCTGTTTGGCCCGCCATAAAAAAACCCTCTTCTGCCAGCATGTCAAATACCGGAGGGACAAATTTCGGCAAATGATTATTATCAGCCACCTTGCCTGAAAAAGCGGATAAATAACCAATTTCATTGTTTTTATTTTGCACTAACAGCACCCCAAACATCTTACCAATAGCCGTTTCACTATTGCCATCAAGACCAAAGTTATGTTGCCATTGTGTCTGCGTTATAAGGTGATCTTGCAGCTCTTTTGCAGCCAATAAACACAGAGGATGCGGCTGATAATAGAAAGGGAAGGTGAACCTTTCAGGCAGCGAATACGAATCAATCGTTTGTTTAAATGAGGTAAAATATTTATTTTGCACGGGCATATTCTAGCCTATTGTTTTGATACGGAAAGACTTAATGAAAAAAGTGTTAGTGATAGGCTATGTATGGCCAGAACCAAATTCCTCGGCAGCCGGTAGCCATATGATGTCGATTTTACGACTATTCAAACAGCAAAACTGGCAGATTGAATTTGCAACACCGGCACAACAAACAGAACATATGATCGATTTGGCCAGTGAAGATATTTCAACTCAAGAAATCATACTCAACAGCGATAGTTTTGATCAGTATGTCACACAATATCAGCCTGATATCGTGCTGTTTGACCGCTTTATGATGGAAGAACAGTTTGGCTGGCGAGTTGAAAAAAACTGTCCCAAAGCACTCAAAATATTAGATACCGAAGATCTGCAATGTCTGCGGCATGCACGTCACCAAGCTCATAAAGCTGAACGTGAATTAACACAGCAAGATCTCTTCAGTGACATTGCAAAACGTGAAATTGCCGCGATCCTACGCTGCGATATTTCATTAATCATCTCCCGTTTTGAGATGGATTTATTAATCAACACCTTTAACGTTGCTGCCAGTTTGCTTCATCATTTACCCTTTATGGTTGATCTTGAAAAATGCCCAACTAAAACGATCAGCTTTTCTAATCGGCAACACTTTATGACCATTGGTAATTTTCGCCACGCACCTAATTGGGATGCGGTGTTATACCTTCAACAAATATGGCCTTTGATTAGAAAACAACTTCCAGATGCTGAATTGCATATTTATGGTTCTTATCCGCCACCCAAAGCAACGGCTTTAAATAATCCTAAAGTAGGGTTTTTGATTAAAGGCTGGGCACAAGACGCATTATCTGTAATGCAACAATCTCGCATTTGTTTGGCGCCACTGCGATTTGGTGCAGGACTAAAAGGAAAATTATTGGATGCAATGATCATGCAAACACCGAGCGTCACCACCTCAATTGGCAGTGAGGGAATGCATCAAAATGAGGCTTGGCCTGGCATTGTGGCCGATGATATTGCTGAGTTTATCGATGCCGCTGTGCAATTGTATAGCAATGAACCTGTATGGTTGAAAGCACAACAACATGCTGTTGTCTTATTAAAGGCACAATACGATGGTCAGCTATTAGGCAAGCAGTTATTAACAAAAATAACAGCAATAGAACAATGCTTAAATCAACATCGGCTCAATAACTTTACCGGTAGCATGCTGAAACATCACTCTATGGCGAGTACCCAATATATGTCGCAGTGGATTGCGGCAAAAAATAGTTAAGATAATTTATTTTGTAGTTGATTCTTTCGAGCTTAAAGTTTCTATGTCAGCAATGATTTTTTGACTATGTGTATCAGGATCCACCTTTCGATATATTTTCCTAACAATACCCTGTGGATCGATAATAAAACTATGGCGTTTAGCAAATTTTATCGGCCAAAATGAAAATAATGATTGATAACGCTTAGCAACTTCACCACCTTCATCCGCTAATAATGGAAACCGTAAATGATATTTTTCAGCAAATTTAGCATGGCTCTCTTTGCTATCAATACTCACCCCCAATACTTGCGTATTTTGCTCTTTAAGAAGCTTATATTCATCGCGAAACTCACAGGCTTCTTTGGTACAACCAGGCGTATCATCTTTGGGATAAAAATAAAGTACTACCCACTGTCCTGCATAGTCTTTGATTGAGTGTGTTTTGCCATGTTGGTCAACTAATTTAAATTCTGGCGCCGTATCACCGACATTTAATTGATCTGCTTTAGCTATAGTAGACATTGATAACACCATTATTGTAAACATCAGAGCACTGAGACGGATAAAAAATTTCATAGCTCACTCCATTTAATAAATTGTTTGAACTCATCATACTTTACTCCAGTCATTATTATTCGAGTAAACTGCCTATATCGAACGGAGATAATCATGACAATTCGGCAAAACCTAATCTGGCTTGTTTTATTATTTGTAGCATCCAATGCACAGGCAGCCTCATCTTTTTCAGGTGATTCATTACGGCATATTTATCGTGAAATGCGATTTTTGCATCATGTCGGAGTCGATATCCACCAACGCTATGATTTTACTGATCGAGAACAAGTTGGCGCATGTAATTTTGAAGTCGGTCATAACGGCTCCCGCGCTAGAGCACTGGTCGGCTCGACTAATCGTATTGAATATCCTAATAAAGAAGAATTAGTTCAGGCTGCTTGGGCAGTCTATGTCTGTTCCACTTGCAAGGGTGATGGCAAGGTTTGCGATACTATTCCTGAACAGTTGGATAAGATTCAGCACGTTATTGAGTCTGGAGATTTCGAATAATTTAGAGGAAAACTCTTATGGATAATAATAAAATAGTCGGTAGTTGTTTATGCGGCAAAATTACATTTCAATTTGTCGGCCCTATTAAAGTTTTTCAATATTGCCATTGCTCTCGATGCCAAAAAGTCACCGGCTCTGCTCACGCATCCAATATTATTATCGATCCCGAGCAATTTACTTGGCTCCGTGGAGAAGAACTATTAGGCCGCTTTGAATTGCCTAATACAAGGCACTTTGCCACCACATTTTGCAAAAACTGTGGCTCTTACTTGCCTTGGTTAACCCAAAGCGGTAAAGCCTTTGTCATCCCAGCTGGTTCCTTAGATGATGATCCTGGTGTAAGACCTATTCACAATATATTTTGTGCCGATAAGGCCTCGTGGTATAAAACGGTCGATAGTTTAATAAAGTATCAAGCACTGCCTATTCAATAATGATTCTGTCTGATACCGAGTCGCCCTGCGTACGAAACTGCTGCCTTGATAATAATGATATTTGTCTTGGTTGTTTTCGTACGATGGCAGAAATTATGCAATGGGTATCTACCGAAACGAGCATGGAACAAAAACAACAGATACTGTCGAATGCGAAGCAACGCAGACAAGCTCAACTCTCTAACTCGTAATCATCCGCAATGAAATTACTCTATACCCGTGAAAACCGACATTTAGTTTATAACATAAAAAATATTGTCGAAAATGCCGGCATAGAAATCATGCTCAAAAATGAGTTTGCGGCAGGCGGTGCCGGCGATCTAGCGCCACTCGAAACATGGCTTGAGTTATGGGTTATTGATGATTCTGATTATGACAAGGCAGCGCAGATTTTAGATACATCCTTTAATATTGATAATGCTGTCGACTGGATATGCAGCCAATGTCATGAAAGCAATAATGGTTCATTTGAATTTTGCTGGAATTGTCAACAAAGTGCTCCCGAGTAACTTAGTTATTGACAGCCCAATCGCTGGTAATACTTAATGGTTTTCTAAACCGAAGCGTCATTCGGTCGCTTTCTCCAATGGCTAAATAATGTTGTTTGTTTTCTTCGCCCAAACGTAATGTTGGCGGTAATGTCCACACCCCTTTGGGATGATGTTTATTATCACGAGGATTCGCATTGATTTCCGAACTTGCTTCAAATTCAAACCCGGCTTGCTTTGCCAGTTCAATCACCAAATCTTGGCCGAGGTAACCAAATTTTTTCATCAGTTCTATATCAGTATCTGGATCAGAGCGATGATCAGTTACCCCTAAAATACCCCCCGGTTTTAACACCTGATAAAAGGCATTGAACATATCGGCTTCATAACCACCTTTAAGCCAATTATGTACATTCCTAAAGGTCAGCACAGCATCGACACTTTCATCAGCACCTAGTTGCCAAAAAGAAGGTGGCCCTAACTCAACAACAGTCACCTGATCATAAAACTCCGGAGAAGCTTGCAACCATTGTTGATATTCAGCCTGCATGGTCTGACGCCATTGTGGTCCCGCATTTAACGGAAAACCCGCAGCAATGAGTTGACCTTCACCCTGTTTTAGCCAAGGTGCCAAAATTTCGGTATACCACCCCTTTCCCGGCCAAATTTCAACAACAGCCATATTAGATTGGATTTGAAAAAATTCGAGAGTTTGTTGCGGGTAGCGGAATCGATCTCGCTCTCGGTTTATTTCCGAGCGGTGTTCACTGCTCACGATATTAGCTAATAATGACAGTTCATCAGCCATGGCACTCGTCCATGTCGATAACATAATTAACAACAACCCTATTGATTGAATACAGCGTCTTATAGCCATGTTATTGTCCTCTTATCACACAATTTATCTTAATAAAATAGTACGCCATTAAAATCAATTTGTCTGAGGAATAAACATTTAAATAAAGTTAATTTGCAACAAACAGTCTATAAAGTTGTCCATGTTGTGAGGTGTTTATTTGCAATAGTTTTATTGATAACTCTTTAGTGAATCTAAAGGAGGAGAAAATAATGAATACCCTAACAAAATTTTTATTGTCTATGACATGCTTATTGCTTATTTCAAGCATCTCTTTTGCTGGTGATAGACATCACCGGAGTCATAGCGGCATATCGCTAGGCTATAGCTATAGTAGTGGTGGCCACCAAGGGCTGCAGCTAGGTTACTCTAAGCATCGCAATCGACACCAGAATAAGTACTCTTCGGCTCCAAACCACTCACAAAAGTCGTATTCGAATAATCATAATCGGAGCCATCGCTATTATGCCCCGAGTTATTCAAACAAACTGTATTCGAATCATCGAAACTATCGATACAATAATTACAATTATGGTCACCATAATTACAGTAATCATGTTTATCAAAAATCGTGTCATCCTGTGACAAAAAGTATAGTTACTGATGGATATTCTCATAAAATTGGTGGCACTATGTGCTATGACAGTTACGGTCAAGGCTATATAGTATCGGGAAGTCGTTACCACAAACGCTGATCTGAAATCAGCTGAATAATGATGAACTGAATTTTACAATGCTAGGTTCAGAGTAAACTGATTACTCTGAACCTAGTGTATGCAATTAATTACAAGCTATTGTAATTAGTGAGGGTGCGTTTGGAAATAAGCATCGCTCACAGGATGAAATTTATGCATTCTTAATTGCTGCTTTTGGCTATCAAGCTGTGCTTTAAACGAAGGGCTTTGAACACTGGCCGCTGCGAGTACATTCTTTTGAGCCGCTACCTGTTTATAACGATCGCTAAAGAAGTTAAACGCTTGTGGACGTAATTGTGTTTGCTGCATCATAAGTTGTTCTGCAAAACTTGCTGAAACCGTCGCCTGTGCAGTCATCATTGATGCACTCATTGTCAAAAAGACAGTTGATAAGATAATTTTTTTCATTTTCATACTCCATAAAAACGTAATAACAATAATTTATGTAAAATTAGTGTTTTACGGAGCGGTTATTATAAAGTGCTGTAATTTTTAGCCAACAGCAAAATATCCCAATTTGCTAAGGAATTTCTTCCCGAATAAGCTTATATTGACCAATACATACATTATTTTTGATTGGATAACACGTGCAACACGATAAAATAATCAAATCAGTACGACATTGGGTGGAAACACTGGTTGTCGGCTTGAACTTATGCCCTTTTGCTAAGCGCGAACTAATCAATAATCGGATACGCTTTGCTGTATCAGAAGCAACAACTGAACAGCAGCTATTACAAGACTTACACACAGAATTAGAATTACTGAGTGATGATGCAGAAATTGAAACCACTCTGCTAATTCATCCTAATGTGTTGCAGGATTTCTATGATTACAATGAATTCTTAGATATCGCTGACGGTCTATTAATCGACTTAAAATTAGAAGGTATTTTTCAGATTGCTAGCTTTCATCCAGATTATCAATTTGCTGATACCGAATCTGATGATGTTGAAAACTATAG
>JAUXFA010000200.1 GCA_030620285.1 Piscirickettsiaceae bacterium | reverse complement strand
TCCATGAATCTACTAAGTGAAAAAAGCCATTATCTGACCATATTCCGGGTTTAATTTTTTCATACACTTGAACAATATCCGGGCCTTTAGTGTCTGCTTTAAAGCCTTGTGCTGCTTTATGAAATTTACCGTTCTCTGTAAGTGAGCCTGTCTTCCGCTGCTCAGGCTGATCTAATCGTTTCGGCTCAAGAATACCTTTCATCTTTGGCATATCATGGCCTTCATATATTAATACTGTACCGTCTTCCGTTATTTCATCCTGATAAGGGGAATTCTCACGGACAGACATTAGAATGACAGAATGCTTTCCTTTCAAGCGAAAATTCATACCTTTTTGGAGGCTCACTCCCTCTCTTTGGCACATTTCGATATACGCAATGACATTCCCTCTCATTTATTTCCTTTTTATTTTTAATTAATGAGCTGGAAATTTTCCACATAAATCAGTTCACAGGCATGAGCACCAGTATCATTTCGCGTTAACGAACTCTGCCATTTCCAACCATCATCAGCGTCAGCTCGGATTAGATAACCCGTTAATTCGATAATTTGGCCCTGCTTGGCAAGATCAATCATATCTTCAACTAGATCATTAGCAGGAATCAAATGCATATTAGCACTCTGGGTTTCAATCTGTTTTCTTGGGATAGGAAAGTCTTGAACTTGCCAACGATACCAACGTCCTGATTGAGAAATATCGATATTATCAAGCACCGCCTCATCGGACATATTTTGCCAACCAAAGGCCATATCAACCGGTGATAAATCACTTTCCCGCCCCAGTGAATAGTCTTCTCTGGCCAGTACTTTTCCTTGCAGCTTGAACTCCGCCAAGGGAGTGATACGATAATCCTTAAATTCAAAACTATCAGCCTGTTTTAAATTATTTTGAATAGGAGCTTCAGATACTTTTATTCCCGGACCTAATACAACTGAACCACTGCCACCGGTTAATTTCCACAGTGCAAAAACGATAAATCCTATCCAAAACAGTTTTTTCATTTCATGGTCACGGCATTTAACTCAAATCGTTTGCCTGCCCAGAGAATAAGTAACAATACTGGAATACCCATTAGAGCCGTTACTAAAAAGAAGTTTGGGTAGCCCACCGTATCGACCATGGTGCCGGAGTAGCCCCCTAAAATTTTGGGGAGTAGCGTCATTAATGAGCTAAAGATTGCATATTGCACCGCGGTAAATGAAATATTGGTTAAGCTTGATAAGAACGCAATAAATGCGGCTATGGCCAATCCTCCAGATAGATTATCCGCACAGATAACAATATATAGCATCACCGTATCATGGCCCATTTGTGCCAACAGCATAAACAATAAATTTGTTGCTGCCGATAATAATGCACCCAAAAACAGAATACGCATCACCCCAAAACGAACGGATAATAAACCGCCTAAAAATCCACCTATAAGCGTCACTACCAGCCCAAATATAGCGACACTAGCAATTTCAGGTTTGGTAAAGCCAAGATCCTGATAGAACACATTGGCAATCACGCCTAATACGATATCCGAAATACGGTATAGGCCAATTAACGCCAACAATAACCATGCCAATGACCAACCATAGCGTTGAAAGAAATCTTTCACGGGTGCGATATAAGTTTGCTCAACCATTTGCTGTTGAACAACTCCCAACAAGATAACAATTTTGGCGATAATACCCGCTACGGTTAGTGCTAAAGCTAAGCGGCATAATTCAACGACAAAGCCGGATAAATTCTTATTTTCAAGCAATGTCGTCAAACTCAATTTAGCTGTCTGAGCTAATTCGGCGCTGTAGTAAAAACTCGCTACAAAACCGATAACCGATAATGCAAATACCAATAAGAAGCCTAGATAATCTCGCCTATTGTGCAAGGTATCATCTGTATTTGGGTTTTCTGGCTCTGAAACGATTAATGTTGTTGTTATGCCAATTAACATCAAACTTGCCATGGCAAAATACGTCGTCTGCCATGCGCTATAGCTATAACTATCGATAGTAGAGCCAAAATAACTGGCCAAAAATAATCCGCCTGCACCAGCCAACATCATGCCGATCCGATAGCCAGCAATATAAGTCGATGACATTAATGCTTGTAACTCACTATCGGCTGATTCAATACGATAAGCATCAATAACGATATCTTGGGTCGCTGATGAAAAGCCTAATAAAACCGCAGCAACTGCCATCATTGTTAGTGCATTTGTTGCCGGATCAATCATCGCCATAATCACGATTGCCAATACAATCATTAGCTGAGATAACAGTATCCAAGATCGCCGTCGACCCAGCCATCGCGTCAGCACCGGCAGTGGTAATTTATCTACTAACGGTGCCCACACAAACTTAAACGAATAGCCTAATGCCGCCCAACTGAAATAGGTTACTGCGGATCGTTCAATCCCCGCTTCTCGCAGCCATAAACTCAGAGAAGAAAAGATAAGTAATAAGGGTAAACCTGCTGAAATGCCAAAAAATAGCATTGTCACTACTCTAGGGTGTTTGAATGCCCTTATTGTTTGTCGCCAACTTTTAGTCGGCTGTATTATTTCGCTCATGCTGAGGGCATCACATAGTCATATTCAATGATCAATGGCGCATGATCTGAAAAGCTTTGTTGCCGATATATTTCGGTTGATACGACCTTACCTTTCAGGCTCGGAGACAACACATGGTAATCAATCCGCCAGCCGACATTATTAGCTCGCGCCTGACCTCGATTTGACCACCAGGTGTATTGATGTTCATCCTGTTCTAACTCACGAAATGCATCCACGAAACCGACATCATCAAATAAGGTATCTAACCAAGCGCGTTCTTCTGGTAAAAAACCTGAATTTTTCTGATTACCTTTCCAATTGCGAATATCTTCATTTTTATGAGCAATATTCCAATCGCCGGTAACAATATAGTCGCGACCCGAGGTTTTCATTTGTTCTAATTTTGCCATCATATGATCCATACAACGGTATTTAAGTTGTTGGCGTTCTTCCTTTGCCGAACCCGACGGCATATATAAAGAGATAACACTTAAATCCCCAAATATTGCCTCAATATAGCGCCCTTCTGAATCGAACTCCTCATTTCCCATACCGACAATAACTTCATCCGGTTGTTGGCGACAATATAATGCAACACCGCTATAACCTTTCTTTTGTGCATCATGGTAAAAGCAGTGATAGCCTTCCGGATGATATAGCGCATCACTTAATTGGTCGATTTGGGCTTTTGTTTCTTGAATACACACCACATCGGGTTGTTGCTTAGCTACCCACTCAAAAAAACCCTTACGGCCGGCGGCTCTAATTCCGTTGACATTGGCGGTGATAATTCTCATACTTGCATCCAGAATAAAATTCTCGACATCATACCATTTGAGATCTTGGCACGAGTTGTCTTTTCAGCCAAAGATCTCAATTTAGCAAATATTGCACTCGCAAAAATGCAATCGGTGGATTAAGAAGATATTGCTTTACAAATAAAGCGAAAATCAGGATAATGCTCGGTTCTTTACATATATAGCTGGTTTTTAGGAGAAACACTTTGGCAAACTCAGCACAAGCAAAAAAACGCGCACGTCAAGCGGAAGATAACCGCCAACTTAACGCCAGTCAACGTTCTGCAATGCGTACAAGCATTAAAAAATTACAATCAGCAATT
>JAUXFA010000126.1 GCA_030620285.1 Piscirickettsiaceae bacterium | reverse complement strand
GATCAATAAATGGGGGCTATATTGTTAGTTTTCAATAGCCAACAAGGAAATTACTGATGCTGGAAAGGCTGGAGTATGAGAGAATTTGCGCCTGTTTTTAAATTATTAATTAAATCTGGATAAATATAACAATGTCTTCCCTTCGAAAACTGCCCTTCCTTATTGCTTTGGCAAGCCTATCGGCGACCACTATAGTATCAGCTGAAACCAACTTAAACCTTGATGAACTTGTTGTTACTGGAACGCGTTCTGAAACGTCGCTGATGGATTTAGCCGGCAATACTGGTAAAGTTTATGAAGAAGAGATTGATTTACTCAATGCTGATCATATTGAAGAAACATTACTCCGTATCCCGGGAATGAACCTGCAGCGCGGTAATGGGGTAGAGATGACCATTGCACTACGCTCACCGGTGTTAACTGGTCCGGGTGCCGGTGGTGCATTTTTGTTTATGGAAGATGGTATCGCGCTTCGCTCAGCGGCTTTTGGCAATAATAATGGTTTATCTGAAGCTCATTTTGAACAAGCCGGCGGTATTGAGGTTATTCGTGGTCCAGGGAGCGCCTTATATGGCTCCAATGCGGTGCATGGCCTAGTAAACGTATTAACGCGTGCACCCTCTAATGAGTTAGAGCGGAAAATTGATTTTACGGCTGGAGCAGATGATTTATTAAAGCTTAGAGGGACAGTAAGTGATACGGTTGGCGCGCATGCTTACCGAGTTAGCTTTAGTGGTGTTGATGATGGCGGTTGGCGGGATGATTCAAGTCTTGACCAGCAAAAATTAACCGTACGACATGATTACTTTTCTGATAATGGCGATAGTTTTAAAACAGTATTATCTGCTTTTAATGTGAATCAAGAAACAGCGGGTTTTATCAAGACCTCTGATGAAAAAGCTTATGAAAGCGGTTCTCTAAATAGAACTAATGCAGACGAAGATGCTTATCGTGATTGGCGGTCGATACGATTATCAACCCGCTGGGATCATGAAATGGATAATGGTAATTTGCTCAGTATTACACCATATATTAGAAGCAATGAAATGGAATTCCGCCAGCATTATCTGCCATCAAGGGCAATAGAAGAAAATGAGCACGATAGTGTCGGTGCTCAGATTGCATACTATATTGATCTAGAGGGTGGCCATAGCGTTATTTTTGGTACCGATCTTGAGTATACCGATGGTAGTTTAAAGGAAACTCAAGATATTCCTGATACCTTCGGAGCGCGTCAACAAGGTGTGCATTTTGATTACGATGTTGATGCCATCACAATTGCACCATATGTCCATGCCGAATGGCAGTTGGCAGATAAATGGCGAGCCACAACCGGCTTACGTTTTGAGCACGTAGGCTACGATTATAATAATAATATTGCAGATGGAACGACAAAAGCTGATGGCTCTAGCTGTATGTCTATGGCTGTTCCTGTTCCATGTAAGTATTTAAGACCAGCCGATCGTGATGATAGTTTTAATGATTGGAGCCCTAAATTAGGTTTGGTTTATCGTGTGGCTGAGAATCAAAGTATATTTGCGAATTTGTCACGAGGACATCGCGCACCACAAACAACAGACCTATATCGTCTACAGAATCAGCAAGTGGTGGGCGATCTAGATTCAGAACGTGCAGATAGTTTAGAGATTGGTATTCGTGGTGATTTTCAACAAATTAGCTATGAAGTGTCTGCGTTTTACATGAAGAAGAAAAATTTCTTCTTGCGTGATTCTGATGGCTTAAATGTAACGGATGGTAAAACCAAACATAAAGGTATTGAGGCCAGTATTTCAATACCACTAGGTGAACAATTTGATTTGGCTGCGAGCGCTACTTTTGCAGAACATGAATATGATTTTGACAATGCATCAAGCGGCATTGAAAAGGGTAATGATGTGGATACTGCGCCTAAAATAATTAGTAATGTTCGCCTAGGGTGGAACTTTAAGGCAGGTAGCCGAGCTGAATTAGAGTGGAGCCATATTGATGACTATTTCCTAGATCCGTCAAATGCTCATGAATATGAGGGACATAATCTATTTAACTTACGCGTCAATACGCAAGTCACTAAAAACTTAGCAATTCATGGGCAAATTAAAAATATATTGGATAATCACTATGCTGATCGTGCTGATTTTGCTTTCGGTACTTATCGGTTCTTCCCGGGGAGAGATCGAAATATTGAACTTGGTGCCAGTTACAGTTTTTAGTATTTAAAGCTTAACTGTAGATAACAAAAAAGCGGCAGAAATGCCGCTTTTTTGTTTGTGCATTTTTATAAATGATTACTCATCACGTTGCGAACGAGCAAAACGAATGGCACTTCGGACTTGGTTTGGTGCTGTGCCACCGACATGGTCACGAGCGGCAACAGAACCTTCTAGGGTTAGCACATCAAATACATCAGCATCAATTTGGGCTGAGAACCGCTGTAACTCTTCTAAAGATAGCTCGGATAAATCTTTATTATGTTTAATGCCATAGGCAACCGACAAACCAACCACTTCATGAGCATCACGGAAGGCGACACCTTTGCGTACTAGATAGTCAGCCAGATCAGTTGCAGTGGCATAACCCCGTAATGCGGCATTACGCATACTAGCTGATTTAACGGTAATTGCGCCCATCATGTCGGCATAAACCCGTAATGATCCCAATAAGGTATCGATTGTGTCGAAAAGAGGCTCTTTATCTTCTTGATTATCTTTGTTGTAGGCTAATGGTTGGTTTTTCATTAGGGTGAACAAATTAAACATATTGCCGTACACGCGACTGGTTTTACCGCGAATTAATTCAGGCACATCAGGATTTTTCTTTTGCGGCATGATGGATGAGCCAGTACAGAAGGCGTCGCCAAGATCGACAAAATCAAATTGGGCTGATGACCAGATGATTAGCTCTTCTGAAAAGCGCGATAAATGCATCATTAAAATAGAGGAAAAACTAGTAAATTCAATGGCAAAATCACGATCGCTGACTGCATCCAAGGAGTTAAGGCAAATACGTTCAAACCCTAAGAGTTTGGCTGTTAGTTCACGATCAATGGGGAAAGTCGTTCCCGCAAGAGCTGCCGCACCTAATGGTGAAGAGTTCACTCGTTTTTCACAGTCATCAAGACGTTCAGCATCACGCACTAACATTTCGTACCATGCCATCATATGGTGACCAAAAGTAATAGGTTGAGCTACTTGTAAATGAGTAAATCCGGGCAGAATGGTGTCGGCTTCACGTTCGGCAACATTTAGTAAGGCGTCTTGTAAGCGATTCAATTCGGACTTAATAGGCTCAATCATATCGCGCAAATACAATCGGACATCCGTTGCGACTTGATCGTTACGAGATCGGCCGGTGTGAAGCTTTTTACCGACGTCGCCAATTAAAGCAATAAGACGAGCCTCAATATTCATGTGTACATCTTCTTGAGCGATAGACCATTCAAAATTGCCACGTTCAATTTCAGCACCGATTTTTTCAAGCCCAGAAATGATCTGTTGGCATTCCTCTTCTGTTAATACCGCGACACTCGCTAGCATGGTCGCGTGAGCAATGGATCCTTGTATATCTTGTTGATACATACGTTGATCAAATTGAACTGATGCGGTGAACTCTTCAACAAAGGCATTGGTTGGCTGGGTCAGGCGAGCTGAAGATAATTTTTTATTAGGCGCAGTCATGATTTAGATCTTAGATAATCAAAATAAAGAATGAATTATAACGTGGTTATTCGGCAATCATGGTAGAAATGCTAGAATTTGATGGTATCTATAGCCATTGTTGGGTTAAAGCCTCACTGTAAATAAGCGAAAACAAATGATAAACAGAATAGTAAAAATCGCCACTCGTAAAAGTCCTTTAGCTATCTGGCAGGCGGAATATGTACGTGATGCATTGATGGCATTACATCCTGGCCTACGGGTTGAATTGGTCAGAATGAGTACTCAAGGCGATAAAATTCTCGATGTGCCTCTAGCAAAAGTGGGTGGCAAAGGGTTATTTGTTAAAGAGTTAGAGCAAGGTATGTTGGCGGGTGAGGCTGATATCGCTGTGCATTCAATGAAAGATGTGCCGGTAGAGTTTCCGCAAGGGTTGCATTTGCCCGTGGTGTGTCAGCGTGAAGATCCTCGAGATGCTTTTGTATCGAATCATTATCCATCATTAGATGATTTACCTGTTGGCGCTAAAGTCGGCACATCAAGTTTACGTCGAGAGTGTCAGCTCCGAACATCGCGACCTGATCTGGAGGTCTTGCCACTTCGGGGTAATGTAAATACCCGATTAGCGAAATTGGATGCAGACGATTATGACGCGATTATTTTAGCATCAGCGGGTTTAAAACGATTAGGTTTTGAAGATCGAATACGCAGTGCATTAACGCCAGAGCAGAGTTTACCTGCCATTGGACAAGGTGCTGTTGGTATTGAAACGCGAATTGATGATGATGAGATTAATGCCTTAGTTGCTCCTCTGCGTTGTCCTGAAACATGGATTGTGGTCAGTGCTGAGCGAGCTTTAAACAAACGACTCGCAGGTGGTTGCCAAGTACCGATTGCCGGTTATGCCTTGTTAGAGAATGATGAGATATGGTTGCGGGGCTTAGTGGGTAAGCCTGATGGTAGTTTGATGTTGCGAGCTGAAATCACTGGTAAAGCAGAAGATGCGGAGAAATTGGGGGTGGCAGTAGCAGAAGATTTGCTATCTCAAGGAGCAGATAAAATTTTGGCAGAGGTTTATGGCAAGGAATAAATCGTTGGATGGGTTGAAAGTGCTGATTACTCGGCCATATGGACAAGCCCAAAAACTATATGATGAGATCAATGATGCGGGTGGTGAGGCACTTTTATTCCCTGTTATTGAGATTGTAACTATCCCTTATGAACAATGGGTAGAGCATGTTCTTGCCGAGCAAGATATGATTATTTTTATTAGTCGTAATGCGGTGTCAAATTTTGTCAGTGAGTTAAAAGCTGAGATCCCTCAAAACAATCAATTAGTCGCGAT
>JAUXFA010000070.1 GCA_030620285.1 Piscirickettsiaceae bacterium | reverse complement strand
TGGCGCCTCTTTTTCCATTACTCGCACTTGTACTGGTGATGTATGGGTACGCAATAATGTTTCGGCATTAAAATAAAAGGTATCATGCATAGCACGCGCAGGATGATGTTCTGGAATGTTAAGAGCAGTGAAGTTATGAGTGCTATCTTCAATTTCAGGGCCTTCAGCAACCTGAAACCCTATTGACTGAAAGTAATGCTCAATACGCTGTAATGTTCTAGTAACAGGGTGTAAACCACCCGTTTGTTCGCCACGGCCCGGTAATGAAACATCAATCGTTTCAGCTGCTAATGCTTCATTCATCGCAATATCAGCTAATACTTTTGCACGAACATCAATCAATCCGGCCACTTCTTGTTTGGCAAGGTTGATCGATTTACCAATAATGGGGCGTTGCTCAACACTAACATTGCCTAACTGTTTTAGATAAGCCGTAATCTTGCCTTTTTTACCCATATATTCAATACGGACAGCTTCTAAATCTGCATTTTTTTGCGCCGAAGAAATCGCTTTTTTAGCTGTTTCAACAATGTCATTTAATGCCTGTGACTGCGAATCCAGTTCAGCCATATTTATACCACCTGATTATTCACTATAAACAAAAAAGGGCCGTCAAAACGGCCCCTTTCCTAAATCAGCATAATATACCGCTTAACGTTCAGCGACAATATTATTTAGCTAGTGCAGCCTTTGCTTGCTCAGCAATAACAGCAAATGCTGCTGAATCATTCATTGCAAGATCGGCAAGTACTTTACGATCAATTTCAATTGCTGCTTTTTTCAAGCCATCAATTAATTTGCTATATGACAAACCACATTCACGTGCACCAGCATTAATACGAGCAATCCATAAGGCACGGAATTGACGTTTTTTCTGACGACGGTCACGGTATGCATATTGACCTGCTTTGGTTACCGCCTGTACGGCAACACGATAAACATTTTTACGACGACCTGAGTAGCCTTTGGCTTGGTCGATAACTTTTTTGTGTCGCGCATGAGCGACTACACCACGTTTAACTCTTGGCATGAGATAACTCCTTAATTAGTGATTAGGCAACATTTTACGGACTGACATATGATCTGCTTTACAAACCATCAATGTAGAACGCAATTGGCGTTTCCGCTTAGTGCTCTTTTTAGTAAGGATGTGGCTGGTAAACGCTTGTGAGCGTTTAAATTTACCGCTACCAGTTTTTTTGAAGCGCTTGGCAGCACCTCGGTGTGTTTTTAATTTTGGCATTATTTCGAACTCCGCATTCGTAATTAATTATTATATGTAAACCCAAAACGAGGTTTACATTACTTTTTACTTGGGGCTAAAACCATAATCATTTGACGTCCTTCCTTCTTAGGATGTTGCTCAATGACTGACAGTTCTTTAAGGTCTTCCGCTACTCGTACAAGTAACTTTAACCCTAAGTCCTGATGTGCCATTTCGCGTCCACGAAATCTAAGACTAACTTTAGTTTTATTCCCCTCTTCAAGGAAACGTGTCAGGTTGCGTAGTTTTACCTGATAATCCCCTTCTTCTGTACCGGGTCTAAATTTGATCTCCTTAACTTGTATCTGTTTTTGCTTTTTCTTAGCAATTTGCTTTTGCTTATTCGCTTCAAACACATACTTGCCGTAATCCATGATACGACAAACTGGTGGCTTAGCTTGCGCCGAGATCTCCACCAAATCTAAATCCGCTTCTTCTGCTAATGCTTGTGCCTTTGCAAGGGAAACAATTCCAAGTTGTTCACCATCGGCGCCAGTTAAACGTACTTCTCTGGCAGTGATCTCACCATTCAGCTTTTTATCATCAGTAGCGATATTTCTAGTCCTCTAAAATTTAAAGGATGCTGCTATCAATTCATAAAATAAGCATCTTGAACCCCAAATTTCCAATAGCCGCGTCACTGTTTAATTGATAATAGAATGACTATTACTAAAAACAGTGCCTTGCCCTTGAAAATTTTGAATCTCAAGCTATCTTATTCAGAATCAATATCGGCATCCTGAATTCTTCCGCGGCTAGCGACGTCTTCAACCAAGGTTTGCGCGAATTCATCAAGTGTCATTACACCTAAGTCTTCACCCTTGCGAGTCCGTACTGCCACGGCGTTTTCCTGCGCTTCACGATCCCCTACTACAACTAAATAAGGTACCCGACGCAATGTTTGCTCGCGTATTTTAAAGCCTATCTTCTCATTTCTCAAGTCTATATCGACTCTAAATCCTTTATTTTGCAATTCTTTAGCCACTTTTTGCACATATTCTGATTGATTTTGGCTAATCCCCATCACCACAACTTGACGCGGCGCTAGCCATGTTGGGAATGATCCAGCGTATTCTTCAATCAAAATACCAATAAAGCGTTCTAGCGATCCCAATATTGCACGATGCAACATAACGGGCACTTGTTTACTGCCATCGCTAGCAACATAAGCCGCATCTAAACGACCTGGCATTGAGAAATCCACTTGAATGGTGCCACATTGCCAAACTCGGCCTAGGCAATCTTTTAAAGAGAACTCTATTTTAGGGCCATAAAATGCGCCTTCGCCTGGTTGTAAATCCCAATCCAAACCTTTGTCATTCAATGCGCGTTCAAGTGCATGTTCAGCTTTCTCCCAAACCTCGTCACTGCCCACTCTATTTTCAGGGCGTGTTGATAATTTAATAATAATGTCGTTAAAACCAAAGTCTGCATAAACTTCTTGGAGTAGATCCATAAAGGTCGATACCTCTGACTGAATTTGATCTTCAGTACAAAAGATATGAGCATCATCTTGGGTAAAGCTGCGTAAACGCATCAAGCCATGCAAAGTGCCTGATGGCTCATTACGGTGACATGAACCGAACTCAGCCATGCGTAAAGGCAAATCACGGTAACTCTTCAAGCCTTGATTAAAGATTTGTACATGACACGGACAATTCATTGGTTTGATTGCGTAATCACGATTTTCAGAATGCGTACTGAAAATCATGTCACCAAACTTATCCCAATGACCTGATTTTTCCCATAAAGATCGATCAACTACTTGAGGTGTACGTACTTCTTGGTAGCCATTATTTTGTAAGACATCACGAATATAGTTTTCTACTTCTCGAAAAATCCGCCAGCCGTTATCGTGCCAAAACACCATGCCAGCCGCTTCTTCTTGGTGATGGAATAAATCGAGAGTTTTGCCAATCTTACGATGATCGCGTTTTTCAGCCTCTTCTAAACGAAATAGATATTCTTTTAAGGCTTTTTTATCGGCCCATGCTGTGCCGTAGACACGTTGCAACATTTCATTATCTGAATTGCCACGCCAATAAGCACCCGCCAGCTTCATTAATTGGAATGCTTTTAATTTACCGGTACTGGGTACATGAGGGCCTCGACATAAATCCACAAAATCACCTTGACGATAAAGTGATAGTGTTTCACCTTTAGGAATATCTTCTAAGATTTCAGCTTTATAGTCTTCCCCCATCCCGCGAAATAGCTCAATACCTGCTTCACGTGAAATTTCTTCCCGCACTACGGGAATATCTTGCTTGACCAATTCTTTCATTCGTTTTTCGATTTTGGTCAAATCCTCTGGTGTAAAACCTTGCGGATATGAAAAATCATAATAAAAACCATCCTCAATCACTGGACCAATAGTCACTTGTGCTTTCGGAAATAGCTGCATTACCGCTTGCGCCATTAAATGCGAAGTGGAGTGACGAATAATATCTAAGCCTTCATCATCTCTTGTGGTGATGATCGCAATGTCAGCATCCTGATCAATACTATGTGAGGTATCAACTAATTCGCCATTGACCTTGCCGGCCAATGCTGCACGGGCTAAGCCTTCACCAATATCATAGGCAATATCGTGGATAGAAACAGGGTGATCAAATTGGCGTTGGCTGCCATCGGGGAGTGTTACAGAAATCATGTTTGTATTCCTTGGTTGTGGCCGATACAAAGGGCCGTAAAAACCAAAAAAGCACCTAAATCTCAAAGATGCTTTCAATATATAAATAATGGTAGGCACGAGTGGATTCGAACCACCGACCCCTACCATGTCAAGGTAGTGCTCTAACCAACTGAGCTACGCGCCTGCCGTTAAGCGGGAAAATTATACAGTGCCTAGCAGTTAACGCAAGTCATTATCCGGCATCCCTGTCATTTTATCTTAGCTATTTCAAATCAGATTTAGCCTATCAAACCGGTAAAGGTGAAGAAGATAAATACGATAAAGATAATAAAGTGGATCGCACCTTCAAGCATATTAGATTGTCCATCTGAAAAATGAACGATGGAGACTAGAAAGGTAATGCCTAATAAGATCATTTGTACTGGGCTTAAGATAAAATTAATCTCATGATGAGTGACTAATGCCAAAATAATCATCGCTGGGATGGTTAACAATACCGTTGATAATGATGCACCTAATGCAATATTAATCACGGTTTGCATCCTGTTAGCAGCGGCACTTCGTATTGCCGTTAATAGTTCTGGGCTGGCTGAGATAACAGCAACAGCTAATGCACCTAATGCGAGAGGCAAACCACTACTGCTTAAGCTCTCGTGCATAAAGAGAGACATCAATTCAGATAGAAAACCAATAAGAGCGATACATAAAATTAACACGCCGCCATGATAGGCACCATTGATATGGCCGTGTATTTGTAGATCCTCTTTTTTATGGACTTTATAGTCATATTGGAAAAAGTAACTGTGCTCTTTGATTTGGATCCGCGTAAAAATAATGAACATTAATATAAACATGATGGTAAGAAATATCAGGTAGGTGACTTCTAAGGCCTCCGGCACAAACATGGGCAATACCATGGCAATTCCCATTGCCACAATAATCATTGATATATAAGAGTTGGTTGAATCAAAGTTGTAATTCTGCTCACCATGTTTGATGCCCCCGATAATGGCAGCCAGACCTAGTAGTCCATTAATATCAAGTAATACAGCTGAAACAATAGTATCTCTAGCCAAATTAATATTTTCGGAATGGCTCATCATAATGCCGATCATCAATACTTCAACAATCACGGCAGACATTGTTAAAATCATGGTGCCATAAGGTTCACCATATTTTTCTGCCAGCATTTCGGCATGGTGAGCGACATTTACTGCCGCATACATAATGACTGAAAATATAAAGAATAGTGCTAGCGTGTTGTATAGCGATGTTTGTAGGATTTGGTGTTCTAATGGTATTAGAACAATCAGTGTTATTAATGAAACAAATATCGCTTTTTCATTTTTTAATAAATTTAACATTATTGAGTGTCTGTTTCGTTCAAAATACGTACTTCACGTTGAGGGAATGGCATTGAAATATTATTTTCTTTTAATGTATTCCAGATAATTAACATCAAATCAGAATCGACTCGATTTTTACCATCATCAATGCCTTCCATCCAATATTCCACTTGAAACACGACTCCTGAATCAGCAAATTGGATGATTTCGCAATCAGGGGGCTCGGGCATTTCTAATATCTGAGGGTGCTTTCTAATAGCCTCTAAAATCAGTGCTGGTATTGCAGGAATATCACTGTGATACGACACTGAAAACTCAACGGTATAACGTTGATGAGGATCTTTACGAGTCCAGTTGGTAAAAGCAGTGGTGATAAATTGCTCATTTGGCACAACAATCTCTTTGCCTTCATAGGTTTGAATGGTTGAAGATCGCATATTCAATGCCGTCAGATGACCACTCCTGCCATCTTCTAATTCAATATAGTCACCGACGGTAATTGAGCCATCCAATAAAATGATAATGCCCGAGATAAAATTGGAAGCAATTTGCTGCAAACCAAAACCTAGGCCAACACCTAATGCACCACCAAATACGGCAAGCGTGGTGAGGTTGATTCCTACAATTTGTAGTAATACAAAGAAGATGATGATAAACAAAGCAATTTCAAATAACTTCGAAAATACTTCTCGGCTACGGACATCCAGTTTTTCTTGGCTGCGAATAACTTCTTGCCCAGCGACATTTGAAATTCGGCCTAACCAAAAGAGGATTGAACCAAAAATAGCTACTCGAGCGAGGGTGTAAGCCGATAGTCGAATATTACCAATTTGTAAGGCAATGCCATCTAAGAAAAGCACCACATTATCAAGCCAACCAAAAACTTGTAGTGTCGCAACAGGGATACCCACCCACAAGAATAATGACCGAATAAAATTATTGTGTATGAACCGTACCACTGCTGAACGCAATAAAAAAACAACGCCTAATCCTTGAGCAATGATTATTAACCATGATTTGCCAAACTGAGCTTGCGTTAGCTGAATAGCAATTGAAAACAGCAGTAATGCCAAAATAGGAAAGAGTAAAACGCGGGTATTATAAATATTGGTTTGTAGGCCTGTTGCCATTTTTGAGCTTGATGCAATTGGCGGATTACGTAAGTAAGAGAGTTTATTGATCAGGATTTTAGCGATAATCCAAGCAAGTAAAATAGCAATGGCTATGGCGACTATCTGGGCATAAAACTCAGGGCTGAC
>JAUXFA010000241.1 GCA_030620285.1 Piscirickettsiaceae bacterium | reverse complement strand
GTTGGTATTTACTCCATCAGGCTTTTTGGCAGATCATTTTCCCAAACCTAAAATCATGCAATGGTCTGCGCTGGCCGCCATCGTTATTACTTTATTAATCACGTTAGGCTACTACCAAGGTTGGTTTATCTTTGCTTTCTCAATGACCTTCGTTTTAGCACTACAAAGTGCCATTTATTCGCCTGCAAAATATGGTTATATTCGTGAAATATCCGGCACTGATCGTCTCGCTTCCGCTAATGGTTTAATGCAAGCAACAACCATTGTTGCCATTTTGTCAGGTATCTTTATATTTTCAATTTTATTCGAATATCACCTACAAGATAAAAACTACCACTCTGAGCAAGATATTATTCGTTTGATTGCCCCCATTGGCTGGGTATTAGTTATGTTATCTGTCTTTGAGTACCTACTCGCCCGACGACTACCCAATATTATTACAGGACAAAAGGATCTCCACTTTAATTGGCAGCACTATCGCCATGGAAAACTCCTTCGGAAAAATCTAAAAACACTGTCCCAAAACTCAATCATTTGGCTCTCTATTTTGGGTCTATCATTATTTTGGGGAGTATCTCAAACATTATTAGCAACATTTCCAGCATTTGCCAAAGAAGTACTCAATGAAACTAATACTATTATTATTCAAGGACTGCTCGCCTGTTCCGGTATTGGCATTATTATTGGCTCATTAACTGCTGGAAAACTGAGTGATCACAAGAGAGTAAACAAGCTCATCACTGTCGGTACCATTGGCCTTATCTGTGTGCTGTTCATTCTTCCTCAACTTGAATCTATCTTAGGTTTTGCAGCTGCAATCCTTATGTTTGGCTTATTTGGTGGCTTAGTGATTGTCCCCCTCAACACGATTATTCAATATCATGCTCCTATTGAAAAACTAGGCATTATCCTCGCTGGCAATAATTGGATTCAGAACCTTGTGATGATCAGTTTCCTTATAGTAACGCTACTCGCCGCAATATTTTATATAGAAAGCTATATCATTCTACTTGCATTACCCATAATTACCTCTATAATAGCCCTAATTATTTTAAAAAACAGATAGATAACGGACAAACTTAATATAACTTCAAATATCAGCGGATGATAATATGTAAGGGTAAATAATGATGGCCAGCACAAAATCATTCCCCCCGGTTTATAACGAACCGACGCAACAAGCTTCTGAAAACCTCAGACAGGCTCTCCCTTTAATCAATAAACATAAAACACCGGTTAATCCAGTCAATTATGCGGTCTGGTATGAATATGTTTCTGGTGACAACCAACAGTTGAAAAAAGAAATTGATCTTCGTTTAAGTCTAAACGAAGCAATAACGCCAGAATTAACACAGTCCCTATACGAAAAACATGTGTTATCGGGCATGCCGGAACGACTTGAAAAAGCCAATAACGGCATTAAATTAGTTGTTAATAACACCTTGAAAAACATCAGCAAAGCGGAATCAACCGCCACTGAATGTACTGCCGACTTAACCAGCACTCAGAATGCATTGAATGATTGTTCTGACATCACTGTTTTGAAAGATATTGTCCAAGATTTATTAACTAATTCTCAAGCATTAACAAGTACCAGTGTAGAGCTCAAACACGAGTTAGCAGAGTCTTCCAACGAAATGACTAGACTTAAGTCCGAATTAGAAGTTATTAAAGAGATCGCCCGTACAGATGGGCTGACAGGCTTGCTCAATCGTGGAGCCTTTGATATGGAACTACGTCACTTGTGTATTCAAGCCAATATCAATGCTGCATTGATCATGTTTGATCTTGATTATTTTAAAAATTTAAATGATTCCTTTGGCCATATTGTCGGGGATAAAGTGCTGCAGTTTTTCTCATCCCTATTAAAGAAATATTCAGGTGACACCCACCTTGCTGCACGTTATGGTGGCGAGGAAATGGCTATTATTTTATTCGATAGCTCTCAACAACAAGCGATTGAACTCGCTGATTCAATTCGAACTGAGCTTGCTAATAGTCACTTAAAACAAAAAAATAGTGATACCTCACTTGGCCAAATTACCGTTTCTGCGGGCATTAGTTTTTTCCAGTTAGGCGATACACCTAATAGCCTGATTAGTCGAGCTGATAGTGCACTGTATCAATCAAAAGATAATGGTCGCAATCAAGTGAATATCAACTAAGCTCAAAGAAACACTATCATTTGTAAATATAATCTCTCCACACAGTATTGTGCAAAGCACTAAAATACTGCTAATATCAATCGGACTTTAAATAGGGATTTTGAGCGAAAACAATATGTCTTCTACATCATCATTTCCACCCGTTTATGACGAACCTGCTCACCAGGCCTCAGAAAACCTTCGCCAAACATTGCCGTTACTTCAAAAGCACCAAGTGGCTGCAAATCCGGTAAATTATGCTGTTTGGTATGAATATGTCTCCGGAACAAATCAACAATTAGTGAATGAAATTGATGACAGGCTGAGTAAAAACCAGGCTATCTCTACCGAAGACACCCAACAATTATATGAAAAATATGTCTTGATGGGCATGCCGGATCGTCTTGAATCATCCAATAATGATTTGCAAGTAGTCGTTAATAATACTCTCGGAAACCTCAATAAAGTAGAACAAGAAACATCCCAATGTCTTTCAGGGTTAAGCGATACACAATCTGCTCTAGAAGGATGTGATGACATAAGTGAAGTAAAAGTCTTAGTAGGGGATATTCTGGCCAGTACTCAAGTATTAAAAAATTCTAGCAATCAATTTCAACAAGAACTCAAGCAATCTTCACAAGATATCCAACAACTTAAACAAGAACTCGAAGCCGTTAAAGAAATGGCACGTACCGATGGTCTCACCGGTTTATTAAACCGAGGGGCATTCAATACTGAATTAGAAGCATTATGTCAGCAAAAAAATTCTAATATCGCCCTACTGATGTTCGACCTTGACCATTTCAAAAATCTAAACGATACCTATGGTCATGTATTAGGCGATAAAGTACTGCAGTTTTTTTCTTCCTTACTCAAAAAAAATGCGGGTGAACAACATTTTGCTGCCCGCTATGGTGGTGAAGAAATGGCCATCATTATGATCAATACCTCTGAACAAGAAGCAACTACCTTAGCAAATACCGTCCGAGTAACACTTGCAGAAAGCCGTCTTAAACGC
>JAUXFA010000130.1 GCA_030620285.1 Piscirickettsiaceae bacterium | reverse complement strand
CGCAGCTTTTTCACCGGTAGTGGTGTGTTCTGAATAGCCTAAAATTAATTCAACACCCCAGTTAGGTGAGATCATATAAGTAATATCTAGCTCTGGAATGGTGTCGCTATCAACCTTTACGCCCTCTCCAGTATCGACGCCATTAACAATCAATCCTTTGCTACTATCTTGTACAGCAATATGGGCTATACGACCTCGAATTAACCAATCGCCGGCTTCATATGCCATAACAGGCGTGGCAACTGCAGAGATGCCGGTGGCTGCTAATAATGCAATGCCAAGTTTTGTCGCTTTCATTTGTTTCCCCTAAAAACTAAATTAACATGGCGATCATACGCAGTAGAAGAGTTCTGACCATGATCTAGGTCAATAAAAGCGTTACTAGCCTTTATCCAGGTCAAGAAAGGGGGCGTTATGTGAGTTGGAATCCTGTGGTTTTCTAAGAGTTTGCTTTTAGCCACACGCTATTCGCCACATAAAACCTCAAGTTTTTCCATATCGAGAAGTGAAATTTCCTTGCCTGAGATGCGAATGAGTTGTTCTTCCTGAAAACGTGAAAATAATCTACTGACCGTCTCGACAGCCAAGCCTAGATGGTTAGCAATATCACTACGAGACATGCTTAGATGAAAATCAACGGCAGAGAAGCCGCGCGCATGGAATCGTTTGGATAATGATAATAAGAAAGAAGCTAATTTCTCATCGGCTGTTTTTTTGCCGAGCAGTAGCATTAGACCTTTATCGCTAGCAAGCTCTTTACTTAAGCGCGTTAACATTTGTATTTGCAGTTGAGGCATTTCTTTGCCGATTTCCTGCATTTGCTCAAAAGGCAGCTCACAAACGGTGCTGCTTTCGAGTGCTTCGGCAGTTGATTCGTATGCTTTCTGATGAATTGCATCTAAGCCAATAAATTCACCCGGAAAATAAAATCCGGTGATCTGCTCGCGACCATCGCTTGCTGCAATGGTTGTTTTAAAGGAGCCTGAGCGAACTACATATATGGAGATGAAGTTTTTATCAGCAGTAAACAGTGATTGGTTACGTTGGTAACTATTGCTGCGCTTGATAATGGTGTCTAATTTTACAAGATCATTATTGTGTAAACCCAGCGGCAAACAAAGGCGATAAAGAGAGCAATCATGGCAAGCAACATTTTGATCATGCTCAATTTTGGCAAGATCTTTAAAAAGTGGTGTCACATTGTCCAGCTGAGCCATTACGCACCTATATATTGGAATTCGTCCATAATACCCCTTCATTCCCTGCACTGAAAGAGTTATTATGCTGTTTTATATCGCTTATACTCAGGAAAAATAATGACATCACGTACAGCAACGGTTGCGCGTAATACCCTTGAAACCCAAATTGAGGTGACATTAAACCTTGATGGTAGTGGCCAGTTTAGTGCTGAAACAGGACTTCCTTTTCTTGACCATATGATGGAGCAAATCGCGCGACATGGCCTATTTGATGTAGCAATAAAAGCCAATGGTGATTTGGAAATTGATGCACATCATACCGTTGAGGATATTGGTATAACCCTAGGACAAGCCTTGAAAAAAGCCTTAGGCGATAAAAAAGGAGTGGTGCGCTATGGTCATGCTTTTGTACCGTTAGATGAGGCGCTGGCGCGTGTTGTTTTAGATTTGTCAGGTCGCCCAGGATTAGAGTTTGACGTAACGTTTACTCGCGACAAAATTGGTGAGTTTGATGTTGATCTGTTTTATGAGTTTTTCCAGGGATTAACGAATCATGCCAGCATTACCCTGCATATTGATTCATTAAAAGGCCGCAACGCGCACCATATTGCGGAAACAGTATTTAAAGCCTTTGGACGCGCATTACGTATGGCGGTTAGCTTAGATCAACGAGCATTAGAGCAATTGCCTTCGACGAAAGGCGCTTTGTAGTTTAAACCGGTATTTCGCTAAGTTAATTTTAAATATATAAAGCACACGAGTTATTTATGCAGCGCGTAGCAGTGATCGATTATGGTATGGGCAACTTACGCTCAGTTTCTAAGGCATTGGAAGCTGTTGGCGATAATGTTGAGGTTGAGGTCACATCTGATCCCGAAAAAATTCTTGCAGCCAGTCATGTTGTTTTCCCAGGACAAGGTGCGATAGGTGCCTGTATGGCAGAATTGAAGAGGCTTGGTTTAACCGACGTTATTCAGACCGTTGCAGCACACAAGCCCTTCCTGGGTATTTGCATTGGCATGCAATTATTGCTCAGCCATAGTGATGAAAATGAGGGTGTGCACGGTTTAGATATTTTTACGGGCAATGTCCGTCACTTTGATTTGCCTGCTGCCGAGGATGGTAGTCATTTAAAAGTACCTCATATGGGCTGGAATGAGGTTCATCAAACAGCGGAACATCCTTTGTGGCATGACATTGAACAAGATAGTCGTTTTTATTTTGTGCACAGTTATTTTGCAGTTCCTGATGATGTTCAGGTAACGGCTGCCACCACCGCATATCCGGATAGTTTTACTTCAGCGATATATAGAGACAATATATTTGCAGTGCAATTTCATCCTGAAAAGAGCCATCATGCTGGATTGCAATTATTATCAAATTTTTTAAATTGGGACGGTCAGCTTTAAATCTGACCCTGCTTGGAGAAATCTTATGTTATTAATCCCCGCCATTGACCTAAAAGAAGGTCACTGTGTTCGCTTGCGGCAAGGGCGAATGGAAGACAATACAGTATTTTCTGAAGATCCTATTGCCGTCGCCAAGAAATGGGTAGAAGCGGGTGCAAAGCGTTTGCATATGGTGGATCTTGATGGGGCTTTTGCCGGTAAACCGGTTAATGCTGAAGTGATTCATAAGATTTGCCAAGAATTCCCAGATCTTGATGTGCAGATTGGCGGTGGTATTCGTGATGAAGATACCATCCAAACGTATCTGGAAGCAGGTGTCCGTTATGTGATTATTGGCACCAAAGCCGTCAATGCGCCTCATTTTGTAGGTGATGTATGTGCCGAATTTCCAGGCCATATTATTGTGGGCTTAGATGCAAAAAATGGCAAAGTGGCGATTGATGGCTGGTCAAAATTATCAAACCATGACGTGATCGATATTGCCAAACATTTTGAACAAGATGGTGTGGAAGCTATTATTTATACGGACATTAGTCGGGACGGCATGATGAAAGGGGTTAATCTTGAATCAACACGAGATTTAGCGCGTGCAATTAATATTCCGGTGATTGCATCAGGCGGTGTCACCGATAATAACGATATCAAAGCCTTATGTCATTATGAAAGTGAAGGGGTCATGGGCGCGATTGTTGGTCGAGCTATTTATGAAGGTACCATTGATCTTGCCGAAGGCCAGGCGCTAGCAGATAAACTCAATCCGCCACAAGATTATACTAAGGCTTCCGAGTAAATCATGAGCTTAGCTAAACGCATTATTCCATGTCTTGATGTTGATAATGGTCGCGTTGTCAAAGGCGTGCAATTTGTCGATATTCGTGATGCCGGCGATCCGGTTGAAGTGGCAAAACGTTATAACGAACAAGGCGCGGATGAAATTACCTTTTTAGACATCAAGGCGACTCACGATAATCGTGGCACCATGGTGGATGTTGTTGAGGCGGTCGCTAGCCAAGTTTTCATTCCCTTAACGGTTGGCGGTGGCATTCGGACTGTAGAAGATATTCGTCAGATGCTTAATGCTGGTGCCGATAAAGTCGGCATCAATTCTGCCGCAGTTAGCAACCCTGAATTTGTTCGTCAAGCGACTCAAAAATTTGGGTCACAATGTATTGTGGTTGCAATCGATGCTAAATGCGTATCGGCAGAGGGTGAGCCCAAACGTTGGGAAATATTTACCCACGGTGGTCGTAAACCAACCGGAATAGATGCCATTGAATGGGCAAAAAAAATGGCTGATTTTGGTGCCGGTGAAATATTGTTAACCAGCATGGATCGAGATGGTACAAAATCGGGTTTTGATTTAGATTTAACTCGAGCGGTCAGTGATGCGGTTGCGGTGCCAGTAATTGCTTCAGGTGGTGTTGGCGAGCTACAAGATCTGACGGATGGTGTAAAAATTGGTCGCGCTGATGCCGTGCTCGCCGCAAGTATATTTCATTTTGGTGAGCACACGGTTCAACAGGCTAAACAGCAAATGGCAGATCAAGGCATTGAGGTGAGGTTGTGAGCTGGTTGAATCAAGTAAAATGGAATGATGATGGCCTTGCACCTGTTATTACTCAAGAGTTTGAGTCAAAGCAAGTGCTCACTTTGGCATGGATGAATAAAGAGGCCTTGCAGCTTACTTTTGAAACAGGTCATGCAGTTTATTGGTCACGTTCTCGCCAGAAAATATGGCATAAAGGAGAACAATCTGGCAATCAACAGCAGATCAAATCCATTCGTTTAGATTGTGATAATGATGCTATTTTATTAGAGGTTGTTCAAAAAGGTGGTATTGCCTGCCATACTGGTCGCCATCATTGCTTTTTCCAACGACTACAAAATGGTGAATGGCAAACAACGGAAGCAGTATTAAAAGACCCCAAAGAGATCTACAAATGAGTGATGTATTAAAAGAGTTATCGGAACTGTTGGAACAGCGAAAGAACGCTGATCCAGAAACATCGTATGTTGCTAGTCTGTATCAAGAGGGCACCGATAAAATTCTTAAAAAGTTGGGTGAAGAAGCAACTGAGGTGGTGATTGCCGGCAAAGGTGGCGACCGAAAGGAAATCATCCATGAAACAGCAGACTTATGGTTCCATTGTTTAGTTTTATTGGCACACAATAATATTAATTCACAAAGTGTTTTAGATGAATTGGAACGACGGTTTGGCCTGTCTGGCTTAGAAGAAAAGGCCAATAGGAGAAAATAATGTCAGGCTGCCTTTTTTGTAAAATTATTGCTGGCGATATTCCCTCAGATAAAGTGTATGAGG
>JAUXFA010000064.1 GCA_030620285.1 Piscirickettsiaceae bacterium | reverse complement strand
TTGAGCGATTTGCCGATGCCATTGAGAAAGGATCTAATCTAGATTCGCTGTTGGCCTCACTGACACCCAAATTAACCAACAAACCTGTCTCTACTACTTCTGTCGATGGTGCACAACAAACTGAAAGTGTTCCCGCCACGACTAAAACCCAACCTGAACCACTGCGAATCACTTATTTTCTAGCTTGGTTTATCGCCATCCTATTATTGATGGTCATTGGCGGTCTAGCATCACGCGCTATTAAAACAGGTGGCGAATTAGCACTTTATGATCTACAAGTTAAGCGCTTTGCTAGGTTATTAATGAAAGAAGTACGAAACGAAAATAATGATTAACTTGGTTTTTTAACCACCAGACTCGCCACCCCCAATAGGATCATTAGACCGCCCATCGCTATCGTTGCTGTGAATGGTTCAGCTAATAAATGCACGGCTAATACAATCGTAAAAATTGGCCCTAACATACCGACAATACCGGTTTGAGCAGGGCCAATACGATTAATTGCTTCCGTCATCATAAAGCTCGGGATCACCGTGCTAAAGACCACTAATATTAACAGCCATAACCATGCCGATGAGCTAATTGTTAACGCGACCCAATCAAGCACAACCACACCATGAATCAAGCCAAAAATACTAGAAGCAATCATCGCAAGACTAGTAAACAAAGGGCTGCCTAACTGCTTAATAAAGCCTTTACTAAATAAAACATATAACGAGAAACTTAATGCGGATCCCAATACCAAGGCGACACCAACTAATACGTTATTACCCGTTAACTGTAACTCTTGGCCCATCACCATCCATAAGCCAGAATAAGTAATGATTAAAGCCAGTAGAAGTCGACGCGTGAAAGGCTCGTTAAATAGGAAGAAACCGATCACTGCCACCATAAATGGGTAGGTAAATAAGCTCAACCTTTCAAGCTGGGCGGTAATGAGCTCTAGGCCCATTAAATCAAGCAATGACGCCAAATAATAGCCCAAAAAACCCAGTAAAAATATTGCCCGTAATATCGGGAAGTTAAGTTTCTGCTTATTGGGTCGGCAGCGTAATAAATACACTAATAATGCCAAATAAATAGGCAATGCCAAGGCCATTCTTAATACCAATACTGAATCGGCATTTAGGCCCTGTTGATACAGAAACTTAATGAATATTGATTTAAGCGAAAACAACAAAGTGCCAAATGCAGCTAAGGCAAAACCTATCCAAAGGTTTCTATTGGGGAACATGTCCATTCTTTATTTCCATATCAGAACAAAAGTGTGCTTGGAAAACACATACAACTCTCGCGTTCATGGTGAGCCTGTCGAACCATCTTCTCTCTGCCCTTCAGCGAGCTTATAGTGAACGAAATTTATTATCTGTAGTAAGGCTCGCTCAAACGGTGCACCGAATCAACTAAACGTTGCATTTTTTCAGGTTCTATCGTTGGGTGAATACCATGGCCCAAATTAAATACATGGCCTGTTTCACCTTGGCCATAGCTGGCAAGTACACTCGCCACTTCCTGCTCAACACGATTGGCTGAAGCATATAAAACACAAGGATCCATATTGCCTTGCAAGGTAACTTTATCGCCTACTCGTTGACGTGCAGAGCCGATATCTGTTGTCCAATCAAGACCCACCGCATCTGCTCCCGTTGCCGCCATCAGTTCTAGCCACTGACCACCACCTTTGGTGAACATCGTAACAGGCACAGTGCGGCCATCACTTTCGCGCGTTAAACCCGAGATGATTTTTTGCATATAAGCTAATGAGAATTCTTGGTAGTTACCCGTACTTAATGCGCCTCCCCATGTATCAAACAACATCACTGATTGAGCGCCAGCTGCAATTTGAGCATTCAAATAAGCAATAACCGAATCAGCCATCACATTCAATAATTGATGCATCTGGTCAGGTGCATCAAATAGCATGCCTTTTACTTTCGCAAAGTCTTTACTTGAACCACCTTCCACCATATAACACGCCAATGTCCACGGGCTACCACTAAAACCAATCAACGGTACTTTGCCATCAATTTCACGGCGAGTTAGGCGAATAGCATCCATCACATAAGCCAAGTTATCTTCCATATCAGGAACACCTAACTTGGCAATATCCGCAGCGCTTTGTATTGGGTTAGAAAACTTAGGTCCCTCACCTGTCACAAAGTGCAAACCCAAACCCATCGCATCAGGAATCGTTAGAATATCTGAAAAAATGATCGCCGCATCTAAATCAAAACGTCGAAGCGGCTGTAACGTCACCTCACACGCCAAATCTGGCGTACTGCACAGCGTCATAAAATCACCAGCCTTCGCACGCACCTCACGATATTCTGGCAAATATCGGCCCGCTTGTCGCATCACCCACACCGGTGTTTTATCAATCGGTTGACGTAATAACGCTCTTAAATAACGATCATTTTGTAATTCAGACACGAGGTTTCCTTTGTTCAAATTAATTCTAATACTAGCCCCATTTTATCGCACCCCAAACACAGCTTATTGGACGGGTAAAGCAGGTGAGTGTTTGAGCGTTAGCGAGTTTTCGCCCTGCGCCCTAATATACACTTTGTTTAATCAGCGCCCGGCAGAGTAATTGCAAGAACTTAAGTGAACGAACCCTTCGTTTCTTTAACCATTACACCAACAATCCAGCCTGCGACGATGCTACCCAAGACAAGATCTGCACACCAGGCCCATGCTAATGATTCAGGAATAGGCATATAAGCATAGGTTGCAAACCCACCATTAACTCCTGCTACTACGCCCCAAATAAGACCAAATTTTAGCGCTGTTGAGACTGATTTTGGTATTATAAACAAAGCATAAACGAGCACAAATCCAAATGCCGAGATAAAAGAAACAAAATAGCCTAAGTCCATTTTCATCTCATCCATACTACGCCAAAGGCTAGCTGTTTCTTCATAGATGGGTTGCAATAAAACCCCATGTATACAAAAACTTAGAATTGACCAAATAATAAAAATAGCGAGCGTTGCCAAACTAATTTGTTTAATCATTTTGTTCCCCTGCTTTATCTGTATTAGAAAACGGTTGCTCAAGATCTAAACTTCTAAATAATCCAAAATCCCTTCTGCCGCCTGTCTTCCTTCCCAAACCGCCGTCACAACCAGATCCGAACCGCGAACCATATCACCACCAGCAAAGATTTTTTCATTTGTTGTTTGGAATGCAAACTTGCCATTTTCTGGAGCGGTGACACCGCCCCAATTATTAACTTCAACACCAAACTCAGCAAACCATGGTGCTGGACTTGGCCGGAAACCAAAAGCGATAATCACGGCATCTGCTTCAATAACTTCTTCACTACCAGCAATAGGCTCTGGTCGGCGGCGGCCATTCTCATCTGGTTCGCCAAGTACCGTAGTAATTACTTTAATGCCCGTTACTTTGTCATCACCCACCACTTCTATTGGTTGGCGATTCCATAGGAATTCAACACCTTCTTCCATTGAGTTATTCACTTCACGACGTGAGCCCGGCATGTTTTCTTCATCGCGACGATAAGCACATTGCACACTCGTCGCATTTTGACGGATGGCTGTTCGGTTACAATCCATTGCCGTATCACCACCACCCAACACAACTACTTTTTGCCCTTCCAGATTGACATAATCATCTGGGTTTAAATCCAATTGTTGTTTGTTATTGGCAACGAGATAAGGCAATGCTTCGTACACGCCTCGTTTATCTTCACCCGGAAAACCGCCTTTCATATAAGTATAAGTACCCATACCAAGGAATACTGCATCATACTCATCTAGTAATTGTTGAAACTGAATATCCTTGCCGATCTCGGTATTCAATACAAATTCAACGCCCATGCCTTCGAGTACTTCACGACGGCGTTTGACCACTTCTTTTTCAAGCTTAAATTCTGGAATACCAAAGGTGAGCAATCCGCCCACTTCTTCATACTTATCAAATACCACTGGGTTAACACCATTGCGGATCAATATATCTGCACACCCCAAGCCGGCAGGGCCGGCACCGATCACAGCTACTCGTTTACCGGTATTTTTAACATCGGATAAATCTGGTCGCCAGCCTTGCGCCAAAGCCGTATCGGTAATGTATTTTTCAACACTGCCAATTGTAACCGCACCAAAACCATCATTAAGGGTACAAGCACCTTCACATAAACGATCTTGAGGACAGACGCGACCACAAATTTCGGGCAAGGTATTAGTTTGATGGGCCAGTTCAGCAGCTTGTTCTAGATTACCTTCACTAACCAACTTCAGCCAGTTTGGAATATAGTTATGTACAGGACATTTCCATTCACAATAAGGATTGCCACATTCTAGGCAACGATCAGATTGATCAGCAGCTGACTCTTTATCAAACTGACCATAAATCTCACCAAAGCCTTGCACACGGTCACTGGCTTCACGTTTTTTAGGGTCATGGCGACCCACATCTAAAAATTGAAAAGTATTTTTCGCCATAATATTTGTTATTTATTTGCCTACAGTGAAGGATTTAGATTTAAGCTGCTTTTGTAGCTTGTTTAAGCAAACCATCAAGCGCTGAATCTTTTGGTTTAACCAGCCAAAATTGTCTTAAGCGTTGCTCAAACATATCCAATAATTGATTAGCCCAAGCACTTCCTGTTTCTCTGACATGATCTTCAATCATGCCTTTTAGGTGCAAGGCATGCTCTGATAATTCGCTATTATCAATGCGAATTAATTCGACTAACTCCTGGTTATATCGCTCTGCAAAGGTATCATCCATATCTAAAACATAAGCAAAACCACCGGTCATTCCAGCACCAAAATTCAGCCCTGAATCACCTAAAACAACAACTGTACCACCGGTCATATATTCACAACCGTGATCGCCTATTCCCTCTACAACCGCTGTCGCACCCGAATTACGTACCGCAAAACGCTCACCCGCCATACCCGCTGCATACAAAACACCACCGGTTGCACCATATAAACAGGTGTTACCCATTATGCTGGCCTCTTGAGTAGCAAAATGGCTTTCTGGTGATGGATAAATCGTTAATTTACCTGCAGCCATGCCTTTGCCAACATAGTCATTGGCATCACCTTCTAAGCGCATTTCTAAACCACCCGCATTCCACACACCAAAACTTTGACCTGCTGAGCCTGTTAACTGTAATCGTATAGGCTTGTCGCTCATGCCATAATTGCCATGATGACGAGCTATCTCGCCTGAAATACGCGCACCAATAGAGCGATTAATATTACGGACATCGTATTCGAAAAATCCACCTTGTTTATTCGCAATGGCATCTTGCATATCAACTATCATTTGCTCGGCCAGCTCACCTTTATCATAAGGTTCATTTTTAGGCTCACTACAAAACAGTGGTTTATCAGCGGGGATACCTGCTGTCGATAATAATGGTGTCAAATCTAACCGGCGTTGCTTATCTGTTGTGCCCGGTAAGATTTCTAACAAATCAGTTCGACCGATCAGTGCTTCCAAACTGGGTACGCCAAGCGCCGCTAACCACTCTTGTGTTTCACGTGCAACAAATTGGAAATAATTCATCACCATTTGAGGCAAGCCAATAAAATGATGGCTACGTAATATGTCGTTTTGTGTTGCAACACCCGTTGCACAGTTGTTTAAGTGACAAATCCGCAAGAATTTACAACCCAAAGCAACCATCGGCCCAGTGCCAAAGGCGAAACTTTCAGCGCCTAAAATAGAGGCTTTAATCACATCGAGTCCTGTTTTTAGACCACCATCTGTTTGTAATCGTACTTTGTCACGTAAATCATTTGCTCGTAATGTTTGATGAGCTTCACTCAAGCCTAATTCCCAAGGTCCGCCAGCATATTTCACTGATGTTAATGGACTCGCCGCGGTACCACCATCATATCCAGAGATAGTAATTAAATCAGCATAAGCCTTGGCTACGCCAGCAGCAACTGTACCCACTCCCGCTTCTGACACCAGTTTTACCGATACTAACGCTTCAGGATTAACTTGTTTCAAGTCAAAAATGAGTTGTGCCAAATCTTCGATTGAATAAATATCATGGTGTGGCGGAGGTGAAATCAATGTCACACCAGGGATCGAATGACGCAATGTTGCAATCATTTGATTCACTTTAGCACCCGGTAGTTGGCCGCCTTCTCCCGGCTTCGCACCTTGAGCAATTTTGATCTGCAATACTTCAGCATTCACTAAATAATGCGGTGTTACGCCAAATCGGCCCGATGCAACTTGTTTAATTTTAGAGACACGTTCGGTACCAAATCGTGCAGGATCTTCACCTCCTTCACCTGAATTAGAACGACCACCTAAACGATTCATGCCCGTTGCTAAGGCTTCATGTGCTTCTGGCGATAGCGCACCTAAAGACATGCCCGCACTATCAAAGCGTGCCAAAATTTTACTAATATCTTCAACAGCATCTAGTGCCAGCGCTTCATCGGCCAGTTTAAGTTTCAGCAAATCACGCAGGCTCATTACTGGTCGCTCGTTCACTAATGTTGCATATTCTTTATAAGCATCATAGCTTCCGCCTTGTACGGCTTTTTGCAAAGCTCCAATAACATCTGGGTTATACGCATGATATTCACCACCATGAATATATTTCAGTAAACCACCTTGTTGACGTTTTGCACGTTGATTCCATGCCCGTGCTGCTACAGCTTGTTGATCAATTTGTAGTTCTTCAAAACCCGTACCACTAATGCGGCTCGTGGTGCCATGGAAACATTTTTCTACTACCGACTCATGCAGACCAACAATTTCATATAGTTGGGCGCCACGGTAGCTGGCAATGGTTGAAATACCCATTTTCGAGGTAACTTTATAAAGGCCTTTATTAATGCCTTTACGAAAGTTCTGACAAATTGAAGCGTAATCA
>JAUXFA010000255.1 GCA_030620285.1 Piscirickettsiaceae bacterium | reverse complement strand
CTGATAAAGAAGGGTTTTTACGATCTGAACGTTCGTTAATTCAAACAATTGGCCGGGCTGCACGTAATTTGAATGGTAAGGCGATTTTATATGCCGATAGAATGACCGGATCGATGAAACGTGCAATTGATGAAACGGATCGTCGCCGTGAAAAACAAGTGGCTTACAATAAAGAACATGGTATTACCCCTAAAGGCGTTGAAAAGGCGATACGTGGTAGCCTTGATGATAAACAAGAACAGGCACGTACTGACAGACAATACATCACCAAAGTCGCCGAAGAAAAAGCTAAATATGCTGCATTTTCACCGAAACAGTTGGCAAAAAGACTGCAGCAGATGGAGCAGGCGATGTATCGCCATGCTCAGAATTTGGAATTTGAGGAAGCTGGAAAATTACGAGATGAAATGGAACATATCCGAGCGATTACACTAGGGCCTAGTGTGAGTTAATTATTTTTTACCTTTTAAAAACCGTTTTATTTTGCGTTTAGTTTTATGCTTCCAATCGTAATACGACAATGGTTTTTTCCAGTCAGAGGAAAAGGCATGCCCAAGTGCATCGAAATAATAGTGCATAAAGAGTTTACGATTAGGCCAATCTAATTTGTAGCAAAGACGCATTAAATCGAGTAGACGTTTATGTTCTGTCGGTTTCATTTTCAAAATAGTGGCACGACCAATATCAATAGCAGTAACGTTAATGTCGCCTTGCTCATTTTTAGTCATCAATAGGTTGCCACCCGATAAATCATGATGAATGATTTTACGATTATGCATATGGCACGCGTAGTGGGCGACAGCTTGGAAAATGACTTCTTTATTCACGCCATCGTATTGCTGCTCACCTTTAGCAAATGCCGAAAATGCATCACGAGCCGAAAATGAATCCGCGACATATTCACAGACATAGTAATTCGTCGTTATACCTGCATTTTCCGTTCGTTCAAAAAAGGCGATAGGTGTTGGGCTATTCACACCGCGACGAATCATTTCTGAGGCGTTATTCCAATGGCGTTTACCTTTACTATCTTTAAAACGATAGCTCAGTTTTTTTAAGCCTTTAGCATGATTTTCTTTAACAACCAGTATATTGTTTGGATTAAGCGGATCTTTAATACTCCATACAATATTGCGTTGATCACGATGCACACTTAATTTAGGCAAGCTAAGTAGGTTTTCAGGCAGCATACTGTTTGCTTTCTCTGCGAGATCCTCACCGGGTTTGATAGCGACAGCACCCGTCCAATCACCATTAGACCAAGGGCTAAATTCAATACCTTCAATAGGGGCAAAAATAATATCGTGATCTACATTTAATTGTGTCATTTGCTCAGTACTTAATTTGCTTTGTTGGGCTTGGTCAAACTTCATAAAGTTGGGTTGCTCATTAAAACTACTAGCGGCTTGAACAAGAGGGTTTCCCACGATGTCGAGAAAACTGGCTTCTGCTATTTGTTGCTTTGTATAGAGCAATTGTACGGGAATAGTTTGGCGATCTCGTGTCCAGTTTATGTGTATTTGTGAATTATCTTCGGTATTAAAAATAAAATGATTAATACCATTATCGGCACTGATAGCTCGCACACATTTGGCACCACTCAATAATTTGACTAAATTAGCCAGTGCATAAAATGCTTTTCCAGGCTTTAACTGAGCATAGTGACCACGAACTTCTTTATAAAAACTGACATTATCAATTTGAGGATAACCAATGGCACCATCATCAATAAGACCATCACGACTGCAAATTAACGGTCCCCAATAGACTTTATCTAATGCGCCGCTAGCCGCTGCGATCACCAAGTATCGAACTAAATAATCAGCTTTTTTAGATTGTGGATCATTAGACCAGCGGTTTAGCCGTTTTGTGGTCCAACATTTATAAGTACATATTGTTTGTTTGGCACCAAATTGTTGCGAGAGATCTTGAAAAACACGGGCCTTTTTAACTAGATTAAATTTAAATATAGTCGTTGCCCATTGCCCTAAAACACGATGGTCATAAGCTTCAGGTTCGACAACACGTTCAACAAATAAATTGTCAGTATGAATATCCGGAGCGTGTCCTTGGCGTTGCATTTCAGCAAGTAATACCACATTCGATATCGGTTCAAAATCAGAAACATTGGGCCCAGCCAATAAAATGCTGTTATTGGCTAATTGTTCATTAGCAATCTTCCATGCTGTTAAATATGACAAGGGCTCAAAACCTGACCAGCGTCCGCGATTAGGAGTGGCGCCAATTTCAAAACAATTAACCTGATCGCCATAGTGTTTACCCACATGGTCAATAAAATCAGCCCAACGCTGCTGTGCATCCAAGTCATCAGCTAATTTTGAGGCATCTTCAAGGGGAGGCAATAAGTCCAGCATTAGCTGATAACCTTCGGCTAATAGACGTTTTAATAAACGTTCTGCATCGCCATCGATGGAGTCATAGCTAAAATCCATACGAATTTGTTGAAGTTGTAATTCTTTTAGTCGGTCGACAATATAATCATCGACTTGAGGATCAGATGACGGGGCAACATTAATACCGAAAAAATCATTTTGGGGCGTAGCGCCAGCCTGAAGTGACGGCGAACAGTGGAACCAAAGACGTGTTTTCGTCAATGTCTTCAAGGTATCTTTTACTGCTTGTATATAGTGCTGTCGTAAGCGAGTGCGAGAATTCAATGAAGCGCCTGATCTGTTTGAAATGAAAGAAAAATTATAACATGGCCTTGAGTATATAAATATTCTCAAACTGGGTTGGTGTTTTTTAATTTGTCGTTAGGATTGGCTAATGAATAGACGCTATTTTCAGTTAAATATTTAGATGATTAACAAAATTCTGCTCATATCACTACCCGTCTTATTGCTGAGCTTGTACTATGAGTATTGCTAAAAATACTAAAGGACTGAGAGATTGTGAATTTGGAATTAATTAGGACAGAGTTTTATCGTGGTTTAGATGTGCTTGCACAATGGGCTGTTAGCCCTGTGTT